>NZ_FMTR01000010.1:0-206083 GCF_900100135.1 Pseudomonas sp. NFACC05-1
GAACATCAATCTGTCACGCCGGTCGGTTACATCATGAGCTGTCGCGGGCCGCACGACGGATGTGTGCAAAAACGCGACATTTTTAGTTGATCTCAGGCCCCTCACGCCCTAAAGTTCGCGCCGAACGTCCATGCTGGAAACGATCCATCCGGCTCAAGTACTGACGACGAGACAGCAAGGCCAAGGGAATCACGCATCCCGTGGCCTTTTTGCTTTCGGCGACATGCCTTGGGAAGTAGGCGAACCAAAGTGGGGATACGGAGGACGTTCACGAGGGCTGCTTGCCCTCACACCCATTGATCCTGATGTTTGCCAGTAGGAGTCCCAAGTATGTCGATCCAGGTCGAAGATTATTTCGCGCGCGAAACTTTCCAGAAAATGAAAGCGTTCGCCGACAAGCAGGAAACCCCGTTCGTGGTGATCGACACCGCGATGATCGCCCAGGCCTATGACGACCTGCGCGCCGGTTTCGAATTCGCCAAGGTGTATTACGCCGTCAAGGCCAACCCGGCGGTGGAAATCATCGACCTGCTCAAGGATAAAGGCTCGAACTTCGACATCGCCTCGATCTACGAGCTGGATAAGGTCATGAGCCGTGGCGTTGGCCCGGACCAGATCAGCTACGGCAACACCATCAAGAAATCCCGCGACATTCGCTACTTCTACGAGAAGGGCGTGCGCCTGTATGCCACCGACTCCGAAGCCGACCTGCGCAACATCGCCAAGGCCGCGCCGGGCTCGAAAGTCTATGTACGGATCCTCACCGAAGGCTCGACCACCGCTGACTGGCCGTTGTCGCGCAAGTTCGGCTGCCAGACCGACATGGCCATGGACCTGCTGATCCTGGCCCGCGACCTGGGCCTGGTGCCGTACGGCATTTCGTTCCACGTCGGCTCGCAACAGCGCGACATCAGCGTTTGGGACGCGGCGATCGCCAAGGTCAAAGTGATCTTCGAGCGCCTGAAAGAAGAAGACGGCATCGTCCTGAAGCTGATCAACATGGGTGGCGGCTTCCCGGCCAACTACATCACCCGCACCAACAGCCTGGAAACCTACGCCGAGGAAATCATCCGTTTCCTCAAGGAAGACTTCGGCGACGACCTGCCGGAAATCATCCTGGAGCCGGGCCGTTCGTTGATCGCCAACGCCGGCATCCTGGTCAGCGAAGTGGTGCTGGTGGCGCGCAAGTCCCGTACCGCCGTCGAGCGTTGGGTGTACACGGATGTGGGCAAGTTCTCCGGCCTGATCGAAACCATGGACGAAGCCATCAAGTTTCCGATCTGGACCGAGAAGAAAGGCGAGATGGAAGAAGTGGTCATCGCCGGCCCTACCTGCGACAGCGCCGACATCATGTATGAAAACTACAAGTATGGTTTGCCGTTGAACCTGGCTATTGGGGATCGCCTGTATTGGCTGTCGACCGGGGCCTATACCACCAGCTACAGCGCGGTGGAATTCAATGGCTTTCCGCCGCTGAAATCGTTCTACGTGTGATGTGTTCGGGCGCTTGAACGTTCATCGTTCCGGCCCTGTCGCGTAATAAAAAACGGCGTTTTCCAGAAATGGAAAGCGCCGTTTTTTTGTTTTTGTTCTTGATAAGACCGAGTTCCCCCTGTGGGACTTTGCCGCTCACCTCATCACTGTTCGGCAACTTTTGGGTGTGTTTATGAATGCTTCTCGATAACACACGGCATAATGCACGCCTTGATGAACAGTAAATGAACAAGGCGAGCGACGTGTTGAAGAAAACCCTGTTCCAGTTGCACTGGTTTTTCGGCATCAGTGCCGGGCTGGTCCTGGCGTTGATGGGCGTTACCGGGGCGGTGGTGTCGTTCCAGGATGAAATCCTGCGGGCCTTGAACCCGCAAGTGCTGATGGTCGAGAAACAACCGGCCGGCGTCCTGCCGCCCGCCGAACTGGTGGAACAGATCGAGGCTGCCTCCGGCAAGACCGTCGCCATGCTCTGGGTCGAGACCGACAGCGGCAACGCCGCGCGGGTGATCTTCGCGGCGCCACCTGGGGAAAAACGTGGCGCCATGCGCTATTTCAACCCTTACAACGGGCAGTTCATGGGCGATGTGACGGGCCAGGACTTCTTCGGCTTGATGCTCAGGTTGCACCGCGTCCTGACCCTGGATGACGTGGGCCGGCAAATCACTGGTGCCTGCACGCTGATCCTGGTGTTTTTCTGCCTGTCCGGGCTGTACCTGCGTTGGCCGCGCCAATGGAAAAGCTGGCGCGCCTGGCTGACCCTCGACTGGGGGAAAAAGGGCCGGAGCTTCAATTGGGACCTGCATTCGGTGGCGGGCACCTGGTGCCTGGCGTTCTATCTACTGGCGGCACTGACCGGGCTGACCTGGTCCTACGACTGGTACAACAAAGGCGTGACCCGCCTGCTTTCCGATTCACCGAAAGAGGAACGGGTGCGCAATCGCGGCCCGGCACCCAGCGGCCCATTGCCCGTGGCCGATTACCGGGCCATGTGGAGCAGCATCTACAGCGCCGCCGGCCCGGGCCTGTCCACCTACAACGTGCGCATGCCGCCCGTGGCCGGGCAGCCGGCGACCGTGTTCTACCTGCTGAAAAACTCACCTCACGACCGGGCGCTGAACCAGCTCATCCTCGACCCGGCCACCGGCGTCATCAGCCGGCATAGCCGCTACAGCGACAAGAGCCTCAAGGCGCAGTTGCTGACCAGTGTCTATGCCCTGCATATCGGCAGCTACTTCGGCCTGGTCGGGCGGATCCTGGTGACCGTCGCCGCGCTGGCCATGCCGCTGTTCTTCATCACCGGCTGGTTGCTGTACCTGGACCGCCGCCGCAAGAAACGCCAGGCCAGAAACGCCCGCCAGGCCCTGAGCGCCAACCCGACCGATGCGCCGGCCTGGCTGATCGGCTTCGCCAGCCAAAGCGGTTTCGCCGAGCGACTGGCCTGGCAGACCGCCGGCCAACTCCAGGCCGCCGGCTTGCCGGTGAAGGTCCAGCCATTGGCCGGTGTGCGTGAGCAGGACCTGAACGACGCCACCCACGCGCTGTTTGTCGTCAGCACCTTTGGCGACGGCGAAGGGCCGGACAGTGCCCGCGGCTTCGAACGCAAGGTGCTGGGCCAGGCCTTGAGCCTGGAGCGCCTGCAGTATTCGGTGCTGGGCCTGGGTGACCGGCAATATGAACACTTCTGCGGTTTCGCCCGGCGCCTGCATGCCTGGCTGGCGGAACACGGCGGCAAGACACTGTTCGCGCCGGTGGAAGTCGACAGCGGCGACCCTTACGCCCTGCGTCACTGGCAACAACAATTGGCGGAGCTGACCGGCCAAGCCCCGTTGGACACTTGGCAGGCGCCAAGCTTCGAAAACTGGACGCTCAGCCAGCGCACCCTGCTCAACCCCGACAGCAGCGGCTCGGGGGTATACCTGCTGGGCTTCACCGCACCCGGCCCAAGCAGTTGGCTGGCCGGTGACCTGGTGGAAATCCTGCCGCGCAATGACCTGTCGGCCATCGAGCACTTCCTCGACGGGCTCGGCCTCTCCGGCCACGCGCGCGTGCAAATCGATGGCCTGTCCCAGAGCCTCGACCAGGCCCTGGCGACCCGCCAACTCCCGGAAAACCGCGCCCACCTGGTCGGCCTGCATGCCCAGGCACTGGTGGATGCCCTGGCACCGCTGGCGATACGCGAGTATTCCATCGCCTCGATACCGGCCGACGGTGTACTGGAACTGATCGTGCGTCAGGAACGTCACGCCGACGGCAACCTGGGCGTCGGTTCCGGCTGGCTGACCGAACACGCACCACTGGGCAGCGCCGTCAGCCTGCGGCTGCGCCGCAACAGCAGCTTCCACCTGCCGGCCCAGGGTGTGCCGCTGATCCTGCTGGGCAACGGCACCGGCCTGGCCGGCCTGCGCAGCCTGCTCAAGGCGCGCGTCACCGAGGGCATGCAGCGCAACTGGCTGCTGTTTGGCGAGCGCAACCGCGAACACGACTTCCACTGCCGCGATGACTTGCAGGAATGGGTGACCTCCGGCGACCTGGAACGCCTGGACCTGGCCTTCTCCCGGGATCAGAAGCAGAAAATCTACGTCCAGGACCGTCTGCTGGAATCGGCCGCGCTGCTCAAGCAATGGGTGGCCGACGGCGCGGCGATCTATGTTTGCGGCAGCTTGCAGGGCATGGCATCCGGGGTGGATCACGTGCTCAACAACGTGCTGGGGCGCGAGGAAGTGGAGCGCCTGATCGAGCAGGGGCGGTATCGGCGGGATGTCTACTGATCCTGACCGCAACATCAACCCTGTGGGAGCAAGCTCGCTCCCACATGGGTTTTGTGGCGGGCTTTAGATTCAAACCGGCTGCAACTTCTTCTCGAACACCGCCACCCCTTCCAGATCCCGCAACACCACACTCATCTCCCCGCTCGGTCCATCGATGTTCACCTCGCCAAAGAATTGATACCCGGCGAACGGCGAGGTGTTCTGGGTCGGGGGCGCTTTCTGGAACACCACCTCAGGACCGAAGGTCTTGTCCAGGGTGTTGGGCCCGAAGCTGCCGGCGTTCAATGGCCCGGCGACGAACTCCCAGAATGGTTCGAAATCCTGGAACGCGGCATGTTCGGGGTGGTAGTGATGAGCGGCGCAATAGTGGACGTCGGCGGTGAGCCAGACATAGTTGCGCACCTGATGCTTGCGCAGATAACCCAGCAATTCGGCGATCTCCACTTCCCGCCCCTGGGCAGCGCCCGGATCACCGTTGGCGACCGCTTCCCAACGCGGCACCCCGGGGCTGACCTCGCCATCCGGCACCCCCAGGCCGATGGGCATGTCGGCGGCGATGACTTTCCACTGGGCACGGGATTGCTTCAATTCGCGCTTGAGCCAATTCAACTGCTCACGCCCCAGGAACGGCTTGGCCGCGCCGAGATTGGCGTCGTTGGCTTCGCGGTAACTGCGCATGTCCAGCACGAACACATCCAGCAGCGGCCCATAACCGAGCTTGCGGTAGATCCGCCCGCCGCCGTCGGCTTTCTGCCGGCGCATCGGTGCGTATTCCAGCCAGGCCTGTCGCGCACGTCCCACGAGGCTGTGGATATCCTTGGTCTGGTAGCGCTCGTCCAGTTGCTTGCCCGGCGACCAGTTGTTGACCACCTCATGGTCGTCCCACTGCCAGATCTGCGGCACTTCGGCGTTGAAGCGGCGAACGTTTTCATCCATCAGGTTGTAGCGATAGTTGCCACGATACTCATCCAGGGTTTCGGCGACCTTGCTCTTGGCGTCTGTGGTGAGGTTGCGCCAGATGCGCCCACCCTCGACGGTGATTTGCGCCGGCACCGGGCCGTCGGCGTAGATGGTGTCGCCACTGTGGATAAAGAAATCCGGCAGGCGCAGGCGCATCGCTTCGTAGATGCGCATGCCGCCGATGTCCGGGTTGATGCCGAAGCCCTGGCCGACGGTGTCGCCGCTCCAGACAAAACGAATGTTGCGCTTGAACTGTGGCACGCTGCGCAGGTGACCCAGCCAAGGTTCGCTGGCAACCCCGCTTTGGGCGTCTTCGAAATGCACCCGGTAGAAAATCGCCTGGTCGCGGGGCAGCCCGGTGAGTTCGACCCGGGCGGTGAAATCGCTGCGAGCGTCGGCCAGGGGCGAGACGAAGCGGCGGGGATTGCTGAACTGGCTGCGAGTGTCCCACTCCACCACCATCCGCGCCGGACGGTCGCTGCGGCTCCAGATCATCGCCCGGTCGCCCTGCAAGTCGCCGGACTGCACACCGTCGGTGAGCACCGGACGATCCTTGACCGAAGCCATCACCGCCGGCGCCAGCCCCGGCAACAACAACCCCGCGCCCACGGCTTGCATCACACGACGACGGCCCAGGTCGAATTCGCTCATGGTGTTCTCCCTTGAAATGGGAAAACTTAAGCATGGCTGTGTGAAGTGGGTGTGACAGGGATCTTGTGCGCCCCCCCGCTCCCACAGGTAATGCTGTTCACTTAAGGCCATCGACAAACCCGTGGCGAGGGAGCTTGCTCCCGCTGGGCTGCGAAGCGGCCCCTAAACCCGCCAAACGCGCAGCATCAGACACACCGCACCCGCCGGTTTACGACTGCTTCGCAGCCGAGCGGTAGCAAGCTCCCTCGCCACAGGTCCACCATTTTCTCAAGTGAACAGCATTAGGCTCCCACTGGGGGATTTCATGGCTTCAAAGGAGTCTCAGGCCTTCGCCGGCTCCAACGCCATCTCCACCACCTCAGGCCGCTTGAGCAGCGCATACGCCACCCCCGTCAGCAGGCTCCCCGCCACGATCGCCAGCAAGTACAACAGCGCATGATTGATGGCATTGGGGATCAGCATCACGAACAGGCCGCCGTGGGGGGCCATGAGCTTGCAGCCGAAGTACATCGACAGCGCACCGGTCAGCGCGCCGCCGGCGATGCTCGCCGGGATCACCCGCAACGGATCCTTGGCCGCGAACGGAATCGCGCCTTCGGAGATGAAGCACAGTCCCAGCACCAGTGCCGCTTTACCGGCCTCGCGCTCGGTCTGGGCGAATTTGCGCCGGGCGATGAAGGTGGCGATGCCCAGGCCAATCGGCGGCACCATGCCGGCGGCCATGGTCGCGGCCATCGGTGCATAACTCTGGGAAGCCAGCAGCCCCACCGAAAACGCGTAGGCGGCCTTGTTGATCGGCCCACCGAGGTCGACGCACATCATCGCTCCCAGCAGCACGCCCAGCAGGATCGCGTTGGTGGTGCCCATGCTGTCGAGGAAGTGGGTCAAGGCTTCGAGCATGCCCGCCACCGGTTTGCCGACGATGTAGATCATTACCAGGCCGGTGAACAGGCTCGCCAGTAGCGGGATGATCAGGATCGGCTTGAGCGCTTCCAGGCTCTGGGGCAGACGCGCGTAGCGGTTGATCGCCTTGGCCGCGTAACCGGCCAGGAAACCGGCGATGATCCCGCCAATGAAGCCGGCGCCCAGGGTGCTCGCCAGCATCCCGCCGATCATGCCTGGCGCCAGGCCCGGACGGTCGGCGATGGAATAGGCGATGTAGCCGGCCAGCAGCGGCACCATCAATTTGAACGCGGTGTCGCCACCGATCTGCATCAGCGCGGCCGCCAGGGTTCCAGGTTCCTTGAAGGCCTCGATGCCGAACACGAACGACAAGGCGATCATCAAACCACCGGCCACCACCATCGGCAGCATGAACGACACGCCCGTCAGCAGGTGCTTGTAGACGCCGGTCTTCTCCGACTTGGCCGGAGCGCTGGCACCGCTCGACGCGCTTTCCTGGCGACCTTCGACCAGTGCTTTGTTCAGTGTCGCTTCGGCCTGTTTCAAGGCGATGCCCGTGCTGCAGCGGTAGATCTTCTTGCCGGCAAAACGCTCGGTGGCGACTTCGATGTCAGTCGCCAGCAACACCACGTCTGCCTCGGCGATGGCCTCGGCGCTCAACGGATTGCGTGCACCGACCGAGCCCTGGGTTTCCACTTGCAGGTCGTAGCCGAGCTTCGTCGCCGCCTGCTGCAAGGCTTCGGCGGCCATGAAGGTGTGGGCAACGCCCGTTGGGCATGCGGTGATGGCAACCAGGCGCGGCGCACGGTCGGTCGACACCGCGGGGGCCTGCTCCACGACATCCGAGGCGAGAAAAACCTCGGCCTCTTCGGCGCCACGCCGCAGCACCGAATCGACGTCTTGCAGGGCCAGGGCCGGGGTGCTGCGGAACAGGCGTTTGCCGACGAACCGCGACATGTCCACCGGGCCGCTGGCAACCAGCAAGACCCACTCGGCTGCTTCGAGGGTCGCCGCCGACAACTGGCGTTCCGGATGGGCCGCGTCATGGACCTCGACGCTGGTGCTCCAACCCTGGCGCTGCGCCGCCGCGTCCAGCAGGCGGGCGCACAACACACTGGTGACCATGCCGTTGGGGCAGGCCGTCACAATGGCTAGTTTCATTCTTGCTAACCCTCTTATTGTTCTGTCAGGGGGCGCACGCGCACGCCCTGTTCAAGCGACGCCAGCAACGCGGTGTCGTGGATGCCAAAACCGATCTGCGTGACCGCCATGGCAGCGATGGCCGTAGCAGTGCGCAGCGTCTGTTCCGGGGTGTCGGCGCTGAGCAGGCCGTGCAGCATGCCCGCCAGCAGCGAATCCCCGGCACCCACGGTGCTGGCGACGCTGACCTTGGGTGGCGAAGCATGCAGCGCCGCACCGACGCTGAACCAATTCACGCCATCGGCGCCGTGGGAAATCACCACATGTTCGACACCCTGGGCATGCAGGTGCTGCGCCGCTTGCGCCTGGGCCGCTTCGCTCACCACCTCGCAACCCAGCGCGTCGGCCAGCTCCTCGGTGTTCGGCTTGATCAGCCACGGCCCCGCCGCCAGGGCGACGCGCAAGGCTTCGCCACTGGTGTCGAGGGCCACGTTCAGACCGAGTGTTTTCAAGCGCGTGATCAAGGCCTGCAACCACTGCGGGCTGACTCCCCGGGGCAAGCTGCCCGCCACCACAACCACGTCGTGACCGGGGGCGATTTGCTCAAGACGCGCCAGCAAAGCCTGCTGTGCGGCTTCATCAACCACCGGGCCCGGGCCGTTGAGGTCAGTGATGCGTCCGTCCTGCTCAGCCAGTTTGATATTGCTGCGAGTTTCGCCGGGAACACGGATAAAAGCATCGACAAATCCACGCTGGGCAAACAGCGTCTCGAACACCTGGGCATTGTCTTCGCCCAGAAAACCACTGACCGTCAGCGTATGGCCGAGATCGGCCAACACCTGAGCCACGTTCACGCCCTTGCCGGCGGCGTGGGCGTGCATGCCGTCGCTGCGGTTGACCTGGCCCGGCTCCAGGCGCGTCAACTCCACCGTGAGGTCGAGCGCCGGGTTGAGGGTCAGGGTAAGAATCTTCGCCATTACAGCGCCTCCACTAATGCGCGCACGTCATCGGCGCTGCCCACGGCCAAGGCCTCTTGGGCCAGGTTTTGTACTTGCGCCAGGCTCAGTTCGCGAACCCGCGCCTTGACCTCGGCGATGCTGCGGGCCGAGACACTCAGTTCGTCCACGCCCAGACCCACCAGCACCGGCACCGCCAGTGGGTCGGCCGCCAATTCACCACACACACCAACCCATTTGCCATGGGCATGGGCAGCGCGCACGGTGATGTCGATCAGTTGCAGCACCGCCGGGTGCAAGCCATCGGCCTGGGCCGAAAGGGTCGGGTGACCACGGTCGATGGCCAGGGTGTATTGCGTCAGGTCGTTGGTGCCGACGCTGAAGAAGTCGACTTCCTTGGCCAGCACGGGCGCGAGCAACGCAGCGGACGGCACTTCGATCATGATCCCCAGTTGCAGGTCCGCCACGGGGATTTCCTGGCGCAGGCGCTCGGTCATGGCCCGGGCCTGGCGCCACTCATCGACACTGCCCACCATCGGGAACATGATCCGCAACGGACGGTTGTCCGCCGAACGCAACAGGGCACGCAGTTGCGCTTCCATGACCTGCGGGCGCTGCAAGGTCAGGCGAATGCCACGCACGCCGAGGAACGGGTTTTCTTCTTTCGCGATCGGCCAGTACGGCAGCGGCTTGTCGCCGCCGACATCGAGGGTGCGCACCACCAGCGGTCGACCGGCCAGGCCGTCGAGCACCTTGCGGTATTCGGCTTCCTGGGTCGCTTCGTCCGGCGCCTGGCTGTGGGCCATGAAAATCAGTTCGGTGCGCAACAGGCCGATGCCTTCGGCACCCTGCTCCACCGCACCGGCGACACCGGCGCTTTCGCCAATGTTGGCAAACACTTCCACGGCATGACCGTCACGGGTCAGCGCCGGTTCGTGACGCTGCTCGGCGGCGACCTTGAGACGCTGTTCGCGGGTATCGCGTTCTTCCTTGGCACGCTGCAACGTGGCGGCGTCAGGGTCCACGTGCAGGCGACCGCGCTGGCCATCCAGCAGCAAGGACGTGCCCGGCGCCAGCAGCAACACCGCCGCACCGGCGCCCACCAGCGCCGGAATGCCCAAGGCCCGGGCGACGATGGCGCTGTGGGCAGTGGCGCCGCCACGGGCGGTGAGAATCCCCGCCACCCGGGTCGGGTCCAGGCGGGCCACGTCGGACGGGCCGACTTCGTCCATCACCAGGATGTAGGGTTGATCGGGTTCGTTCGGGGTTTCGACACCGCACAGTTGCGCCAGCACGCGACGGCCGACGTCTCGCAGATCGGCGGCACGTTCGGCCAGCAGGGCGTCCTGCAAGGCTTCCTGTTCTTTCGCGGCGGCTTCAACCACCCCCATCCAGGCCGCTTGCGCACTCTCGCCCAGCTTCAAGCGAGTGTCGACTTCGTCGCTCAGCTCCGGGTCGTCGAGCATTTCCTGGTGGGTGATGAAGATCTCGCGGATAGCCTTGGCCTTGGCGCGTTCGATCAGGCCTTGGATGTCTTGGCGTACCTGGTTCAAGGCGTTCTGCAGGCGCTCACGCTCGATAGCCGCCGATTCACCGCGCAGCGGATAGTCGATGGCCTGCAATACCTGGATATGGGCCGGGCCGATGGCGATGCCCGGGGCGGCGGCGACAGCCTGGATCAGGCTGCCGGATTCGGGCGCCAACACGACAGTCGCCACTTCGGCCATCACGGTTTCCCGTGGCGCACTCGGTGGCGGTAGCGGTTCGACCTCTTCGCCCAGGCCTTCTTCAATGGCGGCCAGCAGTGCCGGCAACGCATCGGCGGCAATGCTCGGCTCGGCGATGAACTCCAGGACCTGGCCGCGACGGGCACCCAGGCTCAACAGCTTGCTCAGGCTCTTGGCCGACACGGCGCTGTCCTGGCCGTCGACGATGCGCACACGGATTTCGCCTTCGAAGCTTTTCGCCAACTGGGCGAGGATCTTCGCCGGGCGTGCATGCAGGCCATGGGCATTGGCCAGGCCGATGCGCGCGCTGGGCCAGTCGGCGGGCAGTTCACCGCCGAGCACTTCCAGCACCTTGCGGCTGCTGGTGGCGCGACCGAGCTCGTGACCGCGGCCTTCGATCAGCAAGGCGCAGAGCCTTTCCAGCAGAGCCTGGTGAGCTTCGCCGAGGCTGGCGAGGCAGAACAGCCCGCTCAACGGTTGGCCGAGGTAACGGATGGGCTTGTCCGGGGTGACGAAGGCCAGGCCCGGACGCTTGACGGTCTGTTCGCTGTGCAGCCACCACAAGCCATCGCCCAGGGGCAGCGCATCGACTTGCTGCAACACCCCGGCAAAGCCATTGCTCACGCAATCGGCTTGACGCAACAGCCGCGCGCCGCGCCATACCAGTTCTTCAAAATCGTCAGCCGACACACCGAGGCCGATCATCTGGGCATCCAGGGCCAGTTCCTGCGGTGCGCCTTGCAGCAGCTTCAGCAACGCTTCGGCGGAACCGGCCCGGCGCAGAGCCTGGCCCAGGTCAGTCTCGCCGAGGGCGCGGGTCAGCAGTTGCAGCAGGCGCAGGTGTTCGTCGGACTTGGCCGCAATGCCGATCGCCAGGTAGACGATCTGACCATCGCCCCAATCCACGCCCTCAGGGAATTGCAGCAGGCGCACGCCGGTCGAATGCACCAGGTCGCGGGTCTGCGGGGTGCCGTGGGGGATGGCAATACCTTGGCCAAGAAAGGTCGAGCCCTGGGCTTCGCGAGCCTGCAAGCCGGCGAGGTAACCCTCAGCCACCAAGCCATCGGCCACCAGTTTGTCGGCGAGCAGTTGCAGTGCAGCGTCTTTATCCACAGCCGTCTGAGCCATGGATATCTGCTCTAGAGTGAGCTCGAGCATGCTTTCTCCTTTTTGGCGTCCGGTTGGCGCCAGGTATTGTTTTGAATGAATCAGCTTAGCGTTGCAGGATGATTTTTGGCGTGATCGCGGCAGAAGGGCCAAAAATCCTGCTAGCCTTGAAAATACGCTTGCTGAAACGTTTAATCTAGAAAGATTGGCACGTTACTCGATAATCTCTCATCCTTGAAGTGCAACTTGTCGTAAGCGCGTGGACGGTGACCGTCAGCTTGAATCGGGTAGGATGGCCCTTATCGTCGGGGCTAACTCGAAAAAACAAGGAAAACCGGGTTGAAACTCAGTGATATTGCCCAACTGGCCGGTGTGTCCGTGACCACCGCCAGCTATGTCATCAACGGCAAGGCCGAACAGCAACGTATCAGCAGCGCCACCGTCGAACGGGTGCGGGCGGTGGTCCAGGAACACGGCTTCACGCCCAATCCCCAGGCCGCCGGGCTGCGCAGCCGCCACACCCGTACCCTGGGCTTCATCCTGCCTGACCTGGAAAACCCCAGTTACGCACGCATCGCCAAGCTGCTGGAGCAGGGGGCGCGGGCGCGGGGCTATCAGTTGCTGATCGCCAGTTCCGACGACGCACCTGACAGCGAACGGCAACTCCTGCAGTTGTTCCGCGCCCGGCGCTGCGATGCACTGATCGTCGCCAGTTGCCTGCCGGCCGGCGACGACAGCTACCTGCAGTTGCAGGCCAAGGGCATTCCGATCATCGCCATCGACCGGGTCATGGACCCTGCGCGGTTCTGCTCGGTGATCAGCGATGATCGCCAGGCCAGCCTGCAACTGACGCGCAGCCTGCTGGAAACCCATCCGCGACAAATCGCGCTGATCAGTGCCCGTCCCGAGCTGAGCATCAGCCAGGAACGGACCGCTGGTTTCAACGAGGCGTTGGCCGGTTTCGAAGGCCAGGTGCTGATCGAGCACGGCGAATCGTTCAGCCGTGAATGCGGCCGTCAGTTGATGGATGAAATGCTCGCGCGCCTGGGGCACTTGCCCGATGCGTTGATCACTACCTCCTATGTACTGCTGCAAGGGGTGTTCGACGCCCTGCACGATTACCCACTCAAGTCGCGGCCGCTGCGCCTGGGCACGTTCGGTGACACGCAGTTGCTGGACTTCCTGCCGCTGCCGGTCAACGCCATGTCCCAACAACATCAACTGATCGCCGACAAGGCCTTGGAACTGGCGCTGGCAGCCATCGAAAACGATGATTACCAGCCAGGCGTGCAGGCCATCGCGCGGACGTTCAAGCAGCGTATTCACCAGGGCTGAAGCTTCTTCAGGATTGATGCATGGAGTTGATCGATACCCACACCCACCTGGATTTTCCAGATTTTGACGCGGACCGCCCGGCCCTGCTGGCCGAAAGCCGCGCCTTGGGCGTGCGGCAAATGGTGGTACTGGGCGTTTACCGGGACAACTGGCAGCGGGTCTGGGACCTGGTGCAAAGCGACCCGGACCTGCATGCCGCCCTGGGCCTGCACCCGGTGTATCTTGATCAGCACCGCCCCGACGACGTGGCGCTACTGCGCGAGTGGCTGAGCCGCCTGGCCGGGCATCGGCAATTGTGTGCCGTGGGGGAAATCGGCCTCGACTACTACATCGAAACCCTCGACCGTGAGCGCCAACAAACGCTGTTCGAGGCGCAACTACAGCTGGCCGCGGAATTCGAACTGCCGGCACTGATCCACGTGCGCCGCAGCCATGCCGCCGTGATCGCGACCCTCAAGCGCTTCGGCCTGAAACGCACGGGGATCATCCACGCGTTCGCCGGCAGCCTTGAGGAGGCCCGCGAATACATCAAGCTCGGCTTCAAGCTCGGCCTGGGCGGCGCCGCGACCTGGCCCCAGGCCCTGCGCATGCACCGGGTGCTGGCGAAATTGCCGCTGGACGCGGTGGTGCTGGAAACCGATTCCCCGGACATGGCCCCGGCGATGTTCCCGGGCCAGCGCAACAGCCCGGCGCATTTACCGGCCATCTGCGAGGCACTGGCGCAGATCATGACCGTCAGACCAGAACAACTGGCTGAGGCCAGCACCACCAACGCCCGCGATTTGTTTGGTTGGTAGGATCATCTGCGGCGGACTTAGCAATCACACCCGAAACGCATTGATCAACTGCTTGAGCTGCACCACCTGGGCGGACAATTCGCGGCTGGCGTCTTCGGTCTGATGGGCACCTTCGGCGGTGCGTTCGCCGGCGCGGTTGATCTGGACGATGTTCTGGTCGATGTCATGGGCCACCGCCGTCTGCTGCTCTACCGCGGCGGCGATCTGCTGGTTCTGATCGACGATCATGCCGACGGCACCAAGGATATTTTCCAGGGCCTGCTGGACCTTTTCCGATTGGCTGACCGTGCCGTTGGCCATCTCATGGCTGGTGCCCATCGCCTTGACCGCAGCGCCGACACCACTGTGCAGGCGGGTGATCATCGCTTCGATTTCTTCGGTCGATTGCTGGGTTCGCTTGGCCAGGGTCCGCACTTCATCGGCCACCACCGCAAAACCGCGCCCCTGCTCACCGGCCCGGGCTGCTTCAATGGCGGCATTGAGGGCCAGCAGGTTGGTCTGCTCGGCGATGCTCTTGATCACATCCAGCACGCGGCTGATGGCCTGGCTGTCGGTCGCCAATTGGTTGATCACCTGCACCGACTGATCGATCTCACTGGCCAAGCGGACGATGCTACCCTGCTGGGACTCCACCAGCCCACGCCCGCTGAGGGTCTCGTCGTTCACGCTGTGGGCACTGCTCACCGCTGCAGCGGCACTGCGGGCCACTTCCTGGGCCGTGGCCGACATCTGGTTCATCGCCGTCGCCACCAGTTCGATCTGGGTGCGCTGGCCGGCGACGGCCTGGTTGCTCCGGGCCGATACCGTTTCCACCTGCCCGGCCTGGCGTTCGACTTCGGCAACGGTATGGCCGACCTGTTCGATCAGGTCATGGATCTTCGCCACCGTACCGTTGAACACTTCACCCAATTCGCCCAGCTCGTCCTTGCTGCGGGCAACAAAATTGACCGTCATGTCCCCCGCCGCCACCTTGTCCATCATCTGGCCCAGATGCTGGAGCGTGGTACGGGTCGAGGCGTAGAACCCGGCGTACAGGTAAAAAATCAACAGAAACACCAGCACCAGCGCCACGGCTTGCAGCACCATGTGGCTGCGGTTCTGCTCCAGACGCTGCTGCAACTGCACCCCCAGGAAGCCCTGGGTCGCCTCGTTCAGCCGGTAGGTCTGCGCCATCAGGCCACTGACGTGCTCATAAAATGCCGGCCATGGCGCATCGAGAGTGTCAGCCATCACCACCTGCTCTTCAATCAGTTCACTGGCCTTCTTGAGGGTGCTCTTGCTGCCATTGGCCTGATCGGCAAGGGCCTGCCCGGCGGCCTTGCTGGAACCCAAGGCATCCTGCAGTTTCAAGTCATATTCACCCTGGAGCTTTTCGATCTGCGCCAGCAACTCGTCGAAGCGGGTGCTCGACGCTGAATTGAGAAACCCCAGCCCCAACGAGGATGCGCCCAGCGCCCGGCCTTCGCCGAGGATCTGGGTGACCTTGGGGGTCGTGCCGATAATCAACTCGCTGAGCTGGCGGATATCGCTCTGGTTATCGCGACTCAACCCCGCCTGGCTGGCGATGATCTGGCTGAACATCTGGGCGCTGTTGAGCAACTTGCCGATCAGCGCACTTTTGCTCTGCAGGGAGCTTTCAGCCTGCTGGGTCTTGAAAGCACCGATCATTTCGTCGCGCTTGGCCTCGAAGGCACTGATCTGTTCAGGCTCGATGACCACGGGGGTCATGCCTTGCAGCCGCGCGAGGACCTGTTGTTCCAGGCTGCCGATCTTCGCTTCGACATCACCGGCCTTGCCGGACTGGCCCAGGCTGGCGTTGATCTGCACCAGGTTATTGAGGGTTTCCAGGTCCCGCCGCAGGACCAGGCTGCTGCCCAGCAGGTCGAGGCTTTGCAGCTCCACTTGCGTGCCCTGGAATTCCCGATAGGAATCGCGCACCAGAAAGAAGTTGGTCACCAGCATCGGCAGCAGGAACAGCACGCTGATCAGGCTGAACTTCATACCGAAGCTCAGGCGGTTCATCAGCGCGACGGCGGGCCAGAGCAAACTCTTCACAAGGAAGTCTCCCGGTAGGTTTTTATTTTTATAGGCAGGCGCACAGAGACAGCAGAAAGCCACTATTCGGGCGCTGCTCTTGTATAGCCTAAATCGGCGGGGAGATTTGTAACTTAAGGTTAACGAGCCTGGTCGTGACTCAGTCCCTTGTGGCGAGGGAGCTTGCTCCCGCTGGCCTGCGAAGCAGGCCTCCGAGTGCCTTCAGGAAAATCGCTTGCCCAGGTTTTCGGTTGCTGCGCAACCGAGCGGGAGCAAGCTCCCTCGCCACAAAAGCGCCTGGCCACAACCCTGCTTACGTTGATCAGGCCAACACCGTCCACAACGCAAACCCGGCATACCAGAGCACCGCCGCACGCAGCAGCAATTCCCAGAGACGGTCCAGGCTGTTGATGCCGTCCGGTCCGGCGACGGGCCGGGGGATCTCGCCTGCCACCAGGCCGACCTTGTCGATAAGGTCGGCGGCGCTGATGTTCCAGTTCAGCAGTTCATGCAACATGACCCGGCTGACCGCGACGAAATTCCCCACCAGGGCGAAGCTTGCCGCCAGCAACCGCACCGGCACCCAATCGAAGGCATGGCGCATTTGTGCGGCCCGCTCGGCCACACCGGGGTTCTGGCTGTTCTCGGCGGCCAGCGCCAGCAGCCGATAGCTCAAGGCCGCGACCGGGCCCAACACGAAGTACCAGAAAATCACCGCAATGAAGCTCTGGTAGGCCTGCCACAACAAATGCCCCTGGACACGCTCCAGCAACTGCTCACCGTCATTGGCTTCAATGTCCAGGTCGCGCTTGGCGACATGGGCCGCCGCTTGCAGGTCTTCCCTACGCCACGCATCGCGAAACGGCCCGAGGCCGGCCAGCAGATCACCGCGCCCCAGGCTGTAAATCACCACCAGCAAATGCACTGGCAGCGCCAACAGACCGTAGGCCACCGGCTCCAGCACCCAGAGCAGCAACGCCAGCAGCGCCACGGGTAGCAAAACCATCACCGTCAGCACCAGCCAGGGTCGGTTGACCCAACGTGGGCTCGCCTCGAGCTTGTTCAGCTCGTGCAGCCAACCGCCGTCACGCTGGACCCGCTGGCGCAAGGCCGAGAACTTCTCGATCCAGACGGCCAGCAGCAACACCAGAAAACTCATTGTCCTTCCCCTTCTGTCAGGGCCGCGCGATAGCGCACCCAGTCGAATGCCGGTCCCGGATCGGTCTTGCGCCCCGGGGCGATGTCGCTGTGCCCGCAGATACGCTGCACAGTGATCGCCCTGAACGCCGCTTGCAACTGCCGGGTCAGGTCCACCAATGCGACATATTGCGCGTCGGTGAACGGCAGATCATCCGTGCCTTCGAGCTCGATGCCCAGGGAAAAATCATTACAGGCCTCACGCCCCTCGAAGCACGAGACCCCCGCATGCCACGCGCGATCCAGACAAGAGACAAATTGGGTCACGGCGCCGTCACGCTCGATCAGGAAATGCGCAGAAACCCGCAGGTCGGCGATACCGACAAAGTAGGGATGTTCCGTGACATCCAGACGATTCTGGAAGAATTCCTGCACCTTGCCCGTGGCGAATTGTGCCGGTGGCAGGCTGATGTTGTGGATCACCAGCAGGGAGATTTCGCCCTCGGGGCGCGCATTGAAGTTGGGCGATGGGCAATGACGCACCCCCTCGCACCAACCGCTCGCGGAGTCCAACTGCATACAGGTTCCTTCGATGACGACGGTGAATGCCGCCAGTATGCCGTGATCGGACCGGGCCGCGCGATCACTTGCCGCGATTGAGCTGACGCAGATTGCCCAGCACCGACTCCAGCGCGCGGTCGAACAACAGGGTGTCGTCCAGCAGCCGCGCCGCGCCACGGCGAAACTCCAGGGCCAGGCTGGTGCGGCTGTGCTCCAGCACCTTGAGGCCAGTGCGATTGACGAAGACGTATTTGCCGGTGGCCTCGATGATCGCCGCCAGCTTGCAACGCAGGGTGTTGTCATCGTCCTCCTGGAACTCGACCCAGCTTCCCAGGTGCAACTGGTCGACCTGCAGCAGACCCACGTCATCGGCCGGCAAATGCACCGCCACGCTCTCCCCCGCCGACTTTTGAGGGGGCCGCAAGACGATTTTCTCCAGCACCTCGACCATGACCGGTGAAGTGAACGACTCGGCCTGTTCCGTCGCTTGGCCGGTGCGCTCGAGCGCCTGCACATGCAGGGCTTCCAGCTCACTGAAAAATTCGCTGGTGGCGAACGGATCGAACGCCGAGCGACTCAAGCCTTCACGCAGGGCCTTGAGCAGTTCGGGCACTATCGCCAGCAAACGCAGGCCGGCATCGGGTTCATCATGAGGCTGGACGCTCCAGATCAATTGCTCCAGGGTCAAGACGTCGGCCTGCCACTCGGCGGAATACTTGCCATGCTTGAAGCACGTCAGCAGCAACACCTGGCTCCAGGCGTGTTGCACGAACTCCACCACCGCTTGTGGCAGGACTTTGCCCAACATCACCTGGTTCAGCGCCCCTTCGACGCGCTGGCGCGCCAGTTCGGCCTTGGCCCGGCCTTCTTCGGCATCGCGGATGCGCTGTTCGAGCAGCTCACTGCGGCGCCGCTCGTCACTGGTGAAGGCCAGGAAGTCGGCCAGCAACTCGGAGAAAATCGCCGGGTCATCGACAAAATCACTCAATAAGCGCTGCACCACCTGCTCGATGCGCAGGTAGAGGCTGTCGCGCTGATGATCGTCGCAATCACCCCAGCCCATGGCCGCAGCCGCGATTTCGTTAAGCAGTCGCCGGGCCGGATGATTGCCGCGGCTGAAGAAACTCTTGTCCTGCACCGCGACCTTGAGCATCGGGATTTGCAGGCGGCCGATCAGGGCCTTGAAAGAGTCTGGCAGGTTGTGATCGTCGAGGATGAATTCGAACATCATCGAGATCAGGTTGATCACGTCTTCATCGGCGCCTTCGACCACGCGAGACTTGCCACTCCTGACGCTGACCCGGGTCAACAGTTGTTCGAGCTGGCTACGCAAATCGAACTCGTCGTGAACGGCAGGCGCTGGCACGTATTGCTGTAAATGAGAGAGCAGCCGCAGCAGGTCACGGGTAGAAATCGGCTGGGGCGGCGCGCTGAGCTCCAAGGTCGGCGCCACAGTGCCACGCACCTGCATCAACAGTTTCTGCAAGGCGGCAAACACTTCCTGCACGCTGTCATCCACCTCGGCATCGCTGGGCTTGGCAGCTATCTCGGCGTTGGGCCTGGGGTTATCCTCGGTGCGATCCGACGCCCGGCGCGCCAGCGTGACCTTGAGCTCTGGCAGGATGCCAGTGGCGGCCAGCAACTGGTTGGCCTCGGTATAGAGTTGGTCGCAATCGCTGAGCACATAACGCTCGAACAGCTTGAGCAGGATCAGCTTGACCTTGATTCCCACGCCCAGGTTGCGCCCGGCCTGCAGGAACTTCTCGCACAGCAATGCCGGGCTCAGGGGATTGTGCTGATTGGCCAGCGGTCGGGCCAGCAGCACACTGAGCCGGGCCGTCAGTTGTTCCAGCGACACACCATCGCGCCTGAGCACCCGAGTGACCATCGCCTCGACCGCCAGATGCCGCTCCAGGTCGTCCTGGGAGCGCTGGATTTGGCTGTCTGGCGCCAGGCTGGCGTGGGTCAGGTCGTATTGGGCGAGGCTGACGAAGGTCTCGAAAAACTGCTCGATGAATTCACGCTCGATGCTTTTACGCTTCAGGCGCAAGTCCCGCATGGCCTCGAAGTACAGGTTTTGCTCGACGTCGTCGCGCGCCCGGTCGGCCATTTCAAACAAGGTGTCGTCGGCATTATCGAACAACCCCTGCAAGCCCAGGCGCAACTGCTGGGCGGCCTTGTCGCGAACCTGAAGCAGAATCACAGGCAGGCGGGCGAGCGGCGATGGGCTCGCCTGATCGGTAGCGACCTTGTGCAAAGGCACTACATTCCCGTCGTTGTGCATCCTGGCCTCCTGAAACGGCTTTCTGCGGCTCGCAACGTCAAAGCTATGACGTCAATCGAAAGGCGGATTATCGGGTAAAACAGCCCTGTCGTACCAGCACACTCTGTGATCCATCTCGAAATACGGCGCAATAAGTGACCTGGGAAATAAGGAAATGTTGCGAGGACGCGACCAAATGCAGGTTTCGACCCCCTATAATCAGGCCACTTTGTTTGTGGAGCCCGTTATGCCGAATCTACGCCTCGCCGATCTGACCGCCGAAATCGAAGCCAACGTGCGCCGTGCGTTGCTTGAAGACATCGGCAGCGGCGACATCACCGCGCAACTGATCCCCGCCGAACGCCTGGCCAAGGCCACCATCATCACCCGCGACGCGGCAATCATCAGTGGCACGGCCTGGGTCGATGCCGTGTTCCGGCAACTGGACCCGCGTGTCGCGGTACATTGGCAAGTGCACGACGGCGACCGGGTCAACCCCGATCAAGTGCTGTTCCACCTGGAAGGCCCGGCCCGCTCGCTGCTGACCGGCGAACGCAGCGCGCTGAACTTCCTGCAAATGCTCTCGGGCGTCGCCACGCGGGCCCGTTGCCTGGCCGACTTTGTCGCAGGCACGCAGGTCAAGCTGCTGGACACCCGCAAGACCCTGCCCGGCCTGCGCCTGGCCCAGAAGTACGCGGTCACCTGCGGTGGCTGCCATAACCACCGCATCGGCCTGTACGATGCGTTCCTGATCAAGGAAAACCACATCGCTGCCTGCGGCGGGATCGCCCAGGCCATCGCTGCCGCCCACAAGATCGCACCGGGCAAACCGGTGGAAGTCGAAGTGGAAAGCCTGGCGGAATTGAAAGAAGCACTTGCGGCCGACGCCGACATCATAATGCTCGACGAACTGAGCCTGGACGACATGCGTGAAGCCGTACGCCTCAATGGCGGCAAGGCGAAGCTGGAAGCCAGCGGCGGGATCAACGAAAGCACGTTGCGGCCGATTGCCGAGACTGGGGTGGACTACATCTCGATCGGCGCGATGACCAAGGATGTGAAGGCGGTGGACCTGTCGATGCGCTTGAGCCTCTGATAACAAAAACGCCAGCCTTGAAGGCTGGCGTTTTTTTCAGACCACCAGATTGTTCATCTCGCAGTACTCATCCCACTCCACACCCAACACCTCGGCCGCTTCCTTGTGCAACGCAAGGCGCTGCGCCTCGAACTCCTCAGGCGTGCTGGTGTACTTGAGCGTCAACTCCCAAGGCTGCAGCCCCTGGGCTTCGGCCTCGTCCTCGAAAGCCCATTGGATCTGGTCTTTCTGATCATCGGCGGACAGGTCCTTGATCTCTTCCAGCAACTGGGGCGCGTCCAGTACGTATTTTTTCAGCGCTTCTTCGTGCCTGGCTTCTTGGGTCAATGCTTTAACGGTCATGGCGTTCTCGCTGATCTGGGGAATGGAAGATGGATCTGGATCATCAAGGATCTCTCTGACGCAAAAAACCGTGTGAAGCCCGGTTTATCTGGCCTTCAGAACCATTCGGGGATCATCTGAAAACAAAGGTGTTTGACTTTTTGGGACAAGGAATCCTAACAGAGACGCAAGCCAGTGCAACAACCGGAATCGAATGGAGGAACGAGATATGCGTCCGGTTACAGTTTCTCGTTTCCATGGGCGGGGATTCAGCCCTTATAAATATTCCATTACTTCAGCACTGAGGCTCAATGACCAAAGCCTTCTCATTGACCGCCCTGACGCCTGCAACTATATTCAGTCGCAACGAAAAGCGCTTATGTCAAAAAATGAAAAAAACCTCGCAAAGCTGCTCAATGAACAAGGCTCATTTACTTGGCCGCAACTCATCACCCTATTACGTCGCCTGGGTTACTCCCAACTGGAAGGCTCTGGCAGTCGAGTTAAATTCGATAATGGCGACCCAGGTGCAATGATCAGCTTACACAAGCCGCATCCAGGTAATGAGCTCAAAATGTACGTAAGACGCCAGATTATTGAGCAATTGAAAACAGGAGGCCTGATCCCATGAGCGCCCAGCTGCACTACAAGGGCTACGTCGGCTCGATTGAAGCGAGCACCGAAGATAAATGCCTGTTCGGAAAGCTCTTATTCATACGGGCGCTGGTGAGCTATGAGGGACAAACGGTGGCCGAATTGGAAACGGCTTTTCGCGAATCCGTAGATGATTATCTACAGACCTGCCAGCAGCTAGGCCAGAAGCCAGAAATACCCTGCAAAGGATCGTTCAATGTTCGCATCGGTCACGATCTACATTTGGCAGCGGCTTTGGCTGCGACTCGTCAAAATGTATCGCTGAACGACCTGACACGCCAAGCACTGAACGAATATCTACAACATCACGCATAAAAGCGTGAGCGAAAAAATTTTTGCCCGAGACAGGAATCGAACCTGCGACCTTCGCGTTACGAGTGCGCTGCTCTACCGACTGAGCTACACGGGCGGTGGCTAAACCTAGCATCGTCCCCTGCGGCCAGGCAACCCGCGACACAGGGATTTTCGTCACACAGCAAAACGCCCCGAACCAGTCGGGGCGCTTGCTTGTTCAGCGGTTAGGCGATGGGGTGATTAAACGCCCGATGCCTTGGCTGCTGCGACGTCCTTGATGGACAGCTTGATACGGCCGCGGTTGTCCACGTCCAGTACCAGCACTTCCACTTCCTGGCCTTCCTTGAGGATGTCGGTCACCTTCTCGACGCGAGCATCGCTCAGCATGGAGATGTGAACCAGACCGTCCTTGCCCGGCAGGATGTTGACGAACGCGCCGAAGTCGACGATGCGCTCAACCTTGCCGACGTAGATCTTGCCGATCTCGGCTTCGGCAGTGATGCCCAGGACGCGCTGGCGTGCCGCTTCTGCCGCTTCCTTGGTTTCACCGAAGATCTTGATCGAACCGTCGTCTTCGATGTCGATCGAAGCCTTGGTTTCTTCACAGATCGCACGGATAGTCGCGCCGCCTTTACCGATGACATCACGGATTTTGTCGGTGTCGATTTTCATCGCGATCATGGTCGGAGCGTTTTCCGACAGCTCGGTACGGGACTGACCGATGATCTGGTTCATCTGACCGAGGATGTTCAGGCGCGCTTCCAGGGCCTGGCCCAGGGCGATTTCCATGATCTCTTCGGTGATGCCCTTGATCTTGATGTCCATCTGCAGTGCGGTGACGCCCTTGGCGGTACCGGCCACTTTGAAGTCCATGTCGCCCAGGTGGTCTTCGTCACCCAGGATGTCGGTCAGGACGGCGAATTTCTCGCCCTCTTTGACCAGACCCATGGCGATACCGGCAACCGGTGCCTTCATCGGCACACCGGCGTCCATCAGGGCCAGGGAAGCGCCGCAGACCGAAGCCATCGAACTAGAACCGTTGGACTCGGTGATTTCCGATACCACGCGAATGGTGTACGGGAACACGTCAGCGGCAGGCAGCATGGCCTGGACCGAACGACGGGCCAGACGGCCGTGACCGATTTCGCGACGACCGGCGCCACCCATGCGACCACACTCACCCACCGAGAACGGAGGGAAGTTGTAGTGCAGCATGAACGGGTCTTTCTTTTCGCCTTCCAGGGTGTCCAGCAGTTGCGCGTCACGGGCGGTGCCCAGTGTTGCAACGACCAGGGCCTGGGTTTCGCCACGGGTGAACAGTGCCGAACCGTGGGTCTTTGGCAGAACGCCGACTTCGATGTTCAGCGGACGTACGGTGCGGGTGTCGCGACCGTCGATACGCGGCTTGCCGTTGACGATGTTTTCGCGAACGGTGCGGTATTCGATTTCACCGAAAGCGGCTTTGACGTCACTGGCCGATGGCTGGCCTTCTTCGCCGGACAGCTTGGCAACGACCTGGTCTTTCAGCTCGCCCAGGCGTGCATAACGGTCGGCCTTGACGGTGATGGTGTAGGCCTGGGAGATCGCTTCGCCGAACTCGGCACGGATCGCGCCCAGCAACTCGGTGGCTTCGGCTTGCGGAGCCCAGGTCCAGGTTGGCTTGGCGGCTTCGGCGGCCAGTTCCTTGACGGCGTTGATCACCACCTGGAACTCGTCGTGGGCGAACAGTACGGCGCCCAGCATCTGGTCTTCGGTCAGTTCCTTGGCTTCGGATTCAACCATCAGCACGGCTTCGGAAGTACCGGCCACGACCATGTCCAGGCTCGAGGCTTTCAGTTGCTCGTAGGTCGGGTTCAGCAGGTAGCCGGTGCTTTCGTGGAACGCAACGCGGGCAGCGCCGATCGGGCCATCGAAAGGAATGCCGGAGATGGCCAGGGCAGCCGAGGTACCGATCATCGCAGCGATGTCCGGATCGGTTTTCTTGCTGGTGGACACGACGGTGCAGACGACCTGCACTTCGTTCATGAAGCCTTCTGGGAACAGCGGACGGATCGGACGGTCGATCAGTCGGGAAGTCAGGGTTTCTTTCTCGGAAGGACGGCCTTCGCGCTTGAAGAAACCGCCAGGGATCTTACCGGCAGCGTAAGTCTTTTCCTGGTAGTGAACAGACAGAGGGAAGAAGCCCTTGCCTGGATCGGCTTGCTTGGCACCGACAACGGTCACCAATACGCTGACGTCGTCGTCAACGGTGACCAGCACTGCGCCGGAGGCCTGACGGGCGATACGGCCAGTCTCGAGGGTAACGGTCGACTGACCGAACTGGAATTTTTTGATTACCGGGTTCACGGTGTCCTACCTTCTTTGTGGCTCTTGGGGAACTTGTCTTCTTGCGAAATTCTTGGGCAATGACGGGAATCGGCCCGACGTTTGTCCAGGGTAAAGCGTGTATCCAGATAAAACTTGAGGCTGGGAGCCTGCCATGCGCCAGCGGGAAACCCACTGACGTACGACAGACCACCAACCTCTAGCGCAATCGCTGATTAGCGACGCAGACCCAGGCGAGCGATCAGAGCGCTGTAACGGCTCACGTCCTTGCCTTTCAGGTAGTCCAGCAGCTTACGACGCTGGTTTACCATGCGGATCAGACCACGACGGGAGTGGTGATCCTTACCGTTGGCCTTGAAGTGACCTTGCAGTTTGTTGATGTTGGCGGTCAGCAGTGCAACTTGCACTTCTGGCGAACCAGTGTCACCAACAGCTTGCTGGTAGTCAGCTACGATTTGAGCTTTTTCTTGAACGTCGAGAGCCATGAGGCAATCCTTTTAGTCAGGAAACTGTTCCGAGGAAACAGCTTCAACAGGCCAGGGACAAATCCCTGTATCTATAAATGAGTAGTGACCGTGCCTGTTAACAGCCACACTCGCCAACCTGCTGTTACGCAGGCTGGTTCCGGTCATTCCGACCGAATCAGTCGACGCGGCGCAATGCGCCCGTCTTCGCTCACTTCACCTATACCGATGAAGCGACCATTATGATCCTGTACCCGGACCATGCCGAACTTCGGCGCATCCGGGGCGCGTACCGGCTGGCCATTGAGCCAGTAGAACGCGCTGTGTTCCGAGAACTGCAACAGCGGCCAATCCAGCAACCCGCTGTCCGATGGCATCAGGAAACGGTCGACCGCTTCGTTGCCGCCTTCGGCATGGACCGCTTCAAGCTCTTCCAGCGTGACCGTCTGGGCCAACGTGAAAGGCCCGGCCTGGGTCCGTCGCAATTCTGCCACGTACGCACCACAGCCGAGCTGTTCACCAATATCCTCCACCAGGGTCCGGATATAGGTGCCCTTGCTGCAATCCACGGCCAGCCGCACAGTATTACCGTCAAAGGCCAGCAATTCCAAGCGCGCAATAGTAACAGAACGCGGTTCACGCTCCACTACTTCGCCTGCACGAGCCAGTTTATACAGCGGTTGGCCATCACGCTTCAGAGCCGAGTACATCGGCGGTATCTGACTGATTTGCCCGCGAAATTTCGGCAACACCGCTTCGATATCGGCCTGACCAACGGTCACCGGGCGCTCAAGCAAAACCTCACCTTCGGCATCCGCCGTGGTGGTTGTCTTGCCCAGTTGCGCCAGGGTTTCATAACCCTTGTCGGAATCGAGCAGGTACTGGGAAAACTTGGTCGCCTCGCCAAAGCACAGCGGCAGCACGCCGGTGGCCAGCGGATCGAGGCTACCGGTGTGCCCGGCCTTTTCAGCATTGAGCAGCCAGCGAACCTTCTGCAACGCCGCGTTGGACGTGAACCCCAACGGTTTGTCGAGCAGGATGATGCCGCTGACGTTACGACGGATACGTTTGACCTGAGCCACCGAATTACTCCTTGGTGTCTTCAGGTTCAGCCGCAACCGGGTGCTGACTGTCTTCAGCCACGGCGCGTTCGATCAACGCCGACAGATGCGCTCCCCGCACGACGCTTTCGTCGTAGTGGAAGTGCAACTGTGGGACGCTGCGCAGTTTCATCTCCCGGGCCAGCTGCATACGCAGGAAGCCGGCGGCCGAGTTGAGCACCTTGATGCTCTGGGCGATTTCTTCGGCGCTGTCCTGGCCCATCACGGTGATGAAAATCTTCGCATGACCAACGTCACGGCTGACTTCCACTGCGGTAATGGTGACCAGGCCGACGCGCGGGTCTTTGACTTCGCGACGGATCAGCTGGGCCAGCTCGCGCTGCATCTGATCGCCGATTCGTTGGGTACGGCTGTATTCTTTTGCCATGTCTTGTTACCTGTTACTGCCCCACGGTGAAACCCGCGAGGTCTGAAAGCGGCAAACGCCCGGCCTGGCAAAAGCCAGACCGGGCGTTGCATTTAGAGTCCGCCAACCAGGCAGTGCATGTTCATGCGGCTGCCCGGTGCGGCTCTTGAAGTGCGCGAGTCAGAGGCTGCGAGCAACCTGGACCTTCTCGAAGACTTCGATCTTGTCGCCGACCTTGACGTCGTTGTAGCTCTTGACGCCAATACCGCATTCCATGCCGGCACGTACTTCGGAAGCGTCATCCTTGAAGCGGCGCAGGGATTCCAGCTCGCCTTCGAAGATCACGATGTCTTCACGCAGTACACGGATCGGACGGTTACGGTGAACGACACCCTCGATCACCATGCAACCAGCGATCGCGCCAAACTTCGGCGAACGGAACACGTCGCGAACTTCGGCCACGCCCAGGATGTTCTCGCGAACATCACTGCCCAACATGCCGGTCAGGGCTTTCTTGACGTCTTCGATGATGTCGTAGATCACGTTGTAGTAACGCATATCCAGGCCTTCCTGCTCGACGATCTTGCGAGCACCAGCATCGGCACGCACGTTGAAGCCGAACAGTACAGCGTTGGAGGCCAGTGCCAGGTTGGCGTCGGATTCGGTGATACCACCAACACCACCACCGACCACGCGCACTTGCACTTCGTCGTTACCCAGGCCGTTCAAGGCGCCGTTCAACGCTTCCAGCGAACCACGGACGTCGGATTTGAGGACGATGTTGAGCGTCTTCTTCTCTTCCTGGCCCATGTTCTCGAAGATGTTTTCCAGCTTGCCGGCGTGAGCGCGAGCCAGTTTGACTTCGCGGAACTTGCCTTGACGGAACAGAGCCACTTCACGGGCTTTCTTCTCGTCAGCCACAACGCTCATCTCGTCGCCAGCATCCGGGGTGCCGTCCAGGCCGAGGATCTCGACCGGGATAGCCGGGCCGGCTTCCTTGATGGACTTGCCGTTCTCGTCGAGCATGGCACGTACACGGCCGTAGTTCGAACCGACCAGCACCATGTCGCCTTGGCGCAGGGTACCGTCTTGAACCAAGACGGTCGCAACCGGACCACGGCCCTTGTCGAGGCGCGATTCAACAACCACACCACGGCCAGGAGCCGAAGGCGTAGCGGTCAGTTCCAGAACCTCGGCTTGCAACAGAACGGCTTCGAGCAGTTCGTCAACGCCGGTACCCATCTTCGCCGAGACCGGAACGAATGGAGTGTCGCCACCCCACTCTTCGGAGGTCACGCCGTGGACCGACAGTTCGCTGCGGATGCGATCGAGATCGGCGCCCGGCTTGTCGATCTTGTTCACTGCAACCACCAGCGGCACGCCAGCTGCCTGGGCATGCTGAACGGCTTCGATGGTTTGCGGCATCACGCCGTCGTCCGCTGCAACCACCAGGATCACGATGTCGGTCGCCTTGGCACCACGGGCACGCATCGCGGTAAACGCGGCGTGACCCGGGGTGTCGAGGAACGTCACCATGCCGCGGTCGGTTTCAACGTGGTAGGCGCCGATGTGCTGGGTAATACCGCCAGCCTCACCTGCCGCAACCTTCGCACGACGAATATAGTCGAGCAGGGACGTTTTACCGTGGTCAACGTGGCCCATGACGGTCACGACCGGTGCACGGGAAACCGCCTCACCTTCAAACTTCAGGGACTCGGCCAGGGAATCTTCCAGGGCGGTGTCGCTGACCAGGGTCACTTTGTGGCCCAGCTCTTCAGCAACCAGTTGGGCAGTTTCCTGGTCCAGTACCTGGTTGATGGTGGCTGGCGTACCCAGCTTGAACATGAACTTGATGATTTCAGCAGCCTTGACCGACATCTGCTGGGCCAGATCGCCCACAGTGATGGTCTCGCCGATCTTCACTTCACGCACGACAGGGCCGGTAGGGCTCTGGAAACCGTGGGCGTTGCGTTTCTTCAGCTTGGCCTTGCCGCGACCGCCACGACGGAAGCCGTCGCTTTCTTCGTCGGTGGTACGTGGCGCAACGCGTGGCGCTGGTGCCTTTTCCTTGACCGAAGCACGATGAGGCGCGTTCTTGCGCTCGCCATCGCCGCTGCCACGACGGTTGTCGTCGGCACGTGGCTTGTCGGGGCGACGCTGTTCGTCGCGCTTGCGAGTGTCGGCTGGAGCCGGAGCCGCAGCCACGACTGGAGCGGCTTCGCGCACAGGCTCGGCTACCGGGGCAACAGCCTCGACGGCTTCTACCGGAGCAGCTTGCGCAGCAGCAGGCTGGCGACGCGCTTCTTCTTCGGCGCGACGCTTGGCTTCTTCTTCAGCCTTCTGACGAGCAGCATTTTCTACTGCGCGACGTTCTTCCTGTTCGCGTTTGCGCTCGGCTTCGATTTCTTCCGGGCTGCGCTGTACGAAGACTTTCTTCTTGCGTACTTCAACGCTGATGCTTTTGCTACCGGCAACACGCAGGGTGCTGGTGGTTTTACGCTGCAGAGTGATCTTGCGCGGTTCTTCCACTTTCGCCTTGTGACTGCTCTTCAGGTGAGTCAGCAGGGACTGCTTCTCACTGTCGGTCACATGTTCCTCGGCGGCGGTGTGCGGCAGACCTGCCTCACGCATCTGCTGCAACAGGCGCTCTACCGGTGTTTTGACCTCATCGGCCAGTTGTTTCACCGTGACTTGCGTCATGCACTTCTCTCCTCAGGCCGCGCCTAATTACTCGAACCAGTGGGCTCGGGCGGCCATGATCAACTTGCCGGCACGATCATCGTCAATGCCGTCGATGTCGAGCAGATCGTCAATAGACTGCTCGGCCAGGTCTTCGCGGGTAATTACGCCGCGCACCGCCAGTTCCATCGCCAAATCCTTGTCCATGCCCTCAAGCGAGAGCAGGTCTTCGGCCGGATGGGCGTCTGCCAGCTTTTCCTCAGTAGCGATGGCTTTGGTCAACAAACGATCCTTGGCCCGAGCGCGAAGCTCGTTGACGATCTCCTCGTCAAAGCCGTCGATGTTGAGCATTTCCTCCACCGGTACGTAGGCAATCTCTTCCAGGCTGGTAAAGCCCTCATCCACCAGCACCTGCGCCAGCTCTTCATCGACTTCAAGCTCTTCGATGAAGTTGCGCAGGATGTCGCCGGTTTCAGCTTGCTGTTTAGCCTGGATGTCCGATTCGGTCATCACGTTCAGGGTCCAGCCAGTCAACTGGCTGGCCAGACGTACGTTCTGACCACCGCGACCGATGGCCTGAGCCAGATTGTCTGCGCCAACGGCGATGTCCATGGCGTGGGCATCTTCGTCGACGATAATTGCCGCCACTTCAGCAGGCGACATGGCATTGATCACGAACTGAGCCGGGTTGTCGTCCCACAGGACGATGTCCACACGCTCGCCGCCCAACTCGCCGGATACGGCCTGGACACGCGAACCACGCATGCCGATGCAGGCACCTTGCGGGTCGATGCGCTTGTCCTTGGAGCGGACCGCGATCTTGGCACGCGAACCCGGATCACGGGAGGCGGCCATGACTTCGATCAGGCCTTCGGCAATTTCCGGCACTTCGATGCGGAACAACTCGATCAGCATTTCCGGCGCGGTACGCGACAGGATCAACTGTGGGCCGCGGTTCTCGGTGCGGATTTCCTTGAGCAGCGCACGCAAACGCACGCCAACCCGGAAAGTTTCGCGAGAGATGATGTCTTCGCGAGCCAGCAACGCTTCGGCGTTGTTGCCCAGGTCGACGATCACGTTGTCGCGGGTCACTTTTTTCACGGTGCCGGAGATGATTTCCCCCAGGCGCTCGCGATAAGCGTCGACGACTTGCGCGCGCTCGGCTTCGCGAACTTTCTGCACAATAACCTGCTTGGCAGTCTGTGCAGCGATGCGACCGAACTCGATGGACTCGATTTTTTCTTCTACTACATCACCGACCTTGGCGCCCGGATGCGTTTCTGCAACCTTGCTCGGCCAGGTTTCGATAGCCGGATCATCCAGGTCGGCTTCCTCGACCACCGTCCAGCGACGGAAAGTCTCGTAGGCACCGGTGTGGCGATTGATTTCCACACGCAAATCAACTTCGTCTTCAAACCGCTTCTTGGTAGCAGTGGCCAGAGCCAGCTCCAGCGCTTCAAAAATAACGTTAGCCGGTACGCCCTTTTCATTGGATACCGACTCAACAACCAGCAGTACTTCTTTGCTCATCGTACGCCTCGCCTTTCGCAAGCCATTGGATCCGCGGGATCCGCAGTATCTGGCACGTATCAGTCAAAACTGGGAATAATGTTGGCCTTGTCGATCATATCGATCGGCAACAGGAACTCATGGTCATCTACCTGCACCACGACGTCCTGCTCTTCTACACCGCGCAGAAGGCCTTGGAAGTTGCGTCGACCTTCGAAAGGCGAGCGCAGCTTGATCTTCACTTGTTCACCGGCAAACGAAGCGAACTGTTCAAGTGTGAACAGGGGGCGCTCCATGCCAGGCGAGGAAACTTCAAGGGTGTATTCGGAGGTGATTGGATCTTCAACATCCAGTACACCGCTGATCTGACGGCTGACGATGGCGCAATCATCCACCAACACGCCGCCTTCCTTATCGATATAAACGCGCAACAGTGAGTGGCGACCTTGAGCCGAGAACTCAATACCCCAGCATTCATAGCCAAGGGCCACGACCACCGGGGCCAACAAGGCCTGCAACTGTTCTAGCTTGCTCGACACCTGAACCCCCTCGTGCATGTTTGTGCATGCTGTGCAAATAAAAAAAAATGGGCGAATCGCCCATCCCTGAAACGCCGTCGAACAGCGGCGTTATAAAGTGTCCAGCTAACAAAAAGCCCCTTGGAAGGGGCCCCTGAAACTGGTTGCGGGAGCCGGATTTGAACCGACGACCTTCGGGTTATGAGCCCGACGAGCTACCAGACTGCTCCATCCCGCGACAAAGCTGGGGCGGAAGTATACGACCGATCCTTTACAGGGTCAATGTAACCCTTCCACCTACAAGAAAGCCCGCAATCGCGGGCTCTCCTGATAATTGGTACCGAGAAGGGGACTCGAACCCCTACACCCTATGGGCACAACCACCTCAAGGTTGCGTGTCTACCAATTCCACCACCTCGGCAATACAGCGTTTGAAACCTTCTTACTTCTGCTCTTGAGCTGGAGGTACGTCAGTCGCCGGGTTGGCCGACTTTTGCTCTTGAAGCACCGGGACATCATCAGAAGCCGGTTGTTGCTTAGGCGCTTCCAGTACCGCTGGGTTTGGCAAACCTACTTGAGTCAGCTCATGAGCTTTCTCTTTAGCAAAGTAACCTAACCCTAAGCTGGTCATGAAGAAACCGGCGGCAAGTATAGCAGTAAACTTACTAAGAAAGGTAGAGGAACCTTGGCTTCCGAACACAGTATTTGAAGCACCTGCACCGAAAGACGCACCAGCATCCGCACCTTTACCCTGCTGCAGCAATACGAGGGCAACTACACCCAGTGCACCCAGCAGATGAAAAACGACTACGACTGTTTCCAGCATTTTTTCAGTTTCCCGCGGCGCGACAGATCGCACCGAACTCATCTGCATTCAGGGACGCTCCACCAATGAGCCCCCCATCGATATCCGGCATGCCGAACAGTTCGGCCGCATTGGCCGCCTTCACGCTGCCGCCGTATAGAAGCCGCACACCTCGTGCCACTTCAGAATTCTCTGCCGCCAACTGCGCGCGGATGGCGGCGTGCACATCCTGCGCCTGTTGCGGCGAAGCCGTCAGCCCGGTACCAATGGCCCATACCGGCTCGTAGGCAATGACTGCCTTTGCAAAAGCATCGACACCCAGCTCTTCGATGATGCCACCCAGCTGACGCCCGACAACTTCAAGAGTCTTTCCGGCCTCGCGCTGCTCCCGGGTTTCCCCTACACACAGCACCGGGATCAGACCACAGGCCTGGGCCGCAGAAAATTTGCGAATCAGGGCCTTATCCTGCTCGCCCATGATCTGGCGACGCTCGGAATGTCCAATCAGGACCAGGGAACAACCCGCATCCACCAACTGACTCGGCGCAATCTCACCGGTCAACGCACCCTGCATGGATTCCACCGCAGAGTTCTGCGCGCCGACCGAAATCGACTTACCTTTCAAGCCATCAACCACTTGATTGATATACAAGCAAGGCGGGAACACCGCGACATCAACACCGCTAGGCAAGGCCAGATGACGAAGGCCCTTGATCAGCTCAGCGACGCTGGCGCGGGTACCGTGCATCTTCCAGTTACCAGCTACCATAGGGCGACGCATGCTGTACCTCGTCGGTCAAAGTGGGCGCAGATGTTACCCAACCGATTCATGACTGGCAAGCCGAATTCAGGCAGAAACTTCAGTAACCAGTTTTGCCAGCTCTTCGGCATAACCGCGAACTTGCGCTTCATCCTCTCCTTCGACCATGACGCGCACCAAAGGCTCTGTGCCGGACTTGCGCAACAACACGCGCCCACGCCCCGCCATCGCCTGCGTCACATGCTCACTGGCCTGCTTGACCTTCGCATGCTCGAGAGGATTCACACCGCCACCGAAACGCACGTTGATCAACACTTGCGGGCATTTGCGCAATGCCTGGCGCGACTGTGCGAGCCCTTCGTTACGCGCCTTGAGCGCCATCAGCACCTGCAAGGCTGCAATGATCGCATCGCCCGTGGTGGTATGGTCGAAGCATACGATGTGGCCGGAGTTCTCACCCCCGATCACCCAGTTACGCTCCAGCAGCTCCGAGATCACGTAGCGGTCACCCACGTTAGCCCGCACGAACGGGATATCCAGGTCCGCCAGGGCCAGTTCAAGCCCGAGGTTGCTCATCAACGTACCGACAACGCCGCCCTGCAGCTTGCCGCGTCCATGCAGGTCACGGGCGATGATGAACAGCAGCTCGTCACCATCGACAACCGTGCCGGTGTGATCGACCATCAGGACCCTATCACCGTCGCCATCGAAGGCGATCCCGAGATCGGCCTGCTCAGCCAGTACCGCAGCCTGCAACGCCTCGGTATGGGTGGAGCCACAGTTATGATTGATGTTCAGGCCATTAGGCTGGGCGGAAAGCACCACCACCTCGGCGCCCAACTCGCGAAAGACGCTCGGCGCAACTTTATAGGTTGCCCCATGGGCGCAATCGACGACGATTTTCAGGCCGGAAAAACTGGTACCGGTCGGCACACTGCCTTTGCAGAACTCGATGTAGCGACCCGACGCATCGTTGATCCGCGACACTTTGCCGATTTTGCTCGACTCAACCACAGTCATCGGCGTGTCCAGCAGCTCTTCGATCATCAGCTCGATATCATCCGGCAGCTTGGTACCCTGGCCGGAGAAGAACTTGATGCCGTTGTCATCATGAGGGTTGTGCGAGGCGCTGATCACGATGCCTGCCTGGGCCTGGAACGTACGCGTCAGGTAGGCAATGGCTGGCGTCGGCATCGGGCCAAGCAGCATCACATCGGCGCCCGCCGATGTCAGGCCGGCCTCGAGTGCCGATTCGAACATGTAGCCGGAAATTCGCGTGTCCTTGCCGACCAGCACCTTGCACGCGCCCATTTTGCGAAATGCCATGCCGGCCGCCCAGCCGAGCTTGAGCATGAAATCAGGGGTAATAGGGTATTCGCCGACCCGACCACGAATACCGTCGGTGCCAAAGTATTTCTTGCTCATAAGTGCTCCGTCATTCTTATTCGGCTGAATCCACAGCTGCGATCATCCGCACGACATCCATCGTTTCGGCTACATCATGCACGCGCAATATGCGTGCACCTTTGGCAAGGGCCAAGGCCGCAAGGGCGAGACCGCCATATAGGCGCTCACCCACCGGGCGGCCCAAGGCATTGCCTATCATGCTCTTTCGCGAGACCCCAACCAACAGGGGCCGCCCCAGGGAATGCAAGGCTTCCATATGCTTGAACAAGCTCAGGTTGTGAGCCAGGGTCTTGGCAAAGCCGAACCCGGGGTCAAGAATGATCCGCTCGGCGGGAATGCCCGCGGCGGCGCACCGATCCAGACGCTCCACCAGGAACTCACCTACCTCCCTGGTCACATCATCATAGTGCGGGTCATTCTGCATGGTCCCCGGCTCGCCAAGCATATGCATCAGGCACACCGGCAATCCGGTGGCCGCCGCCGCGTCCAGGGCACCATCGCGCCGCAAGGACCGAACATCATTGATCAGGCCCGCCCCCAGCCGCGCAGTCTCACGCATGACCGCAGGCGTGGACGTATCGACCGAGATAATGACATCAAGTTCGCGATGGATGCGCTCGACAATCGGCGCCACTCGCTCCAGCTCTTCAGTAGGCGAGACCGCACGTGCGCCCGGCCGGGTCGATTCACCACCCACATCGATCAGCGTTGCGCCCTCAGCCACCATGGCCTCGGCATGTCGCAGCGCAGCATCGAGCTGGCTGAATCGACCACCATCGGAAAAGGAATCAGGCGTGACATTGAGAATACCCATGACATGCGCATGGGCCAAATCAAGAACCCGGTTGCCGCAAGGCAACCGGGTCGAGGACTGAACAGAAGTCATTTCAAGCCTTAGACATCAGCGGCCGGACCGCCAATCGGTGTTTCCGGACGCTCACCCTGTACTGCCGGAGGTGTACCGGAGGTGCCAGTACCACCCGACCAGTCACGAGGCTCGCGAGGTACGCGACCCGCCATGATGTCGTCGATCTGCTCGGCATCGATGGTTTCGTACTTCATCAGCGCATCGGCCATGGCATCGAGCTTGTCACGGTTGTCCGTGAGAATCTGCCGGGCTGTGCCGTAGCACTGGTCGATGATGCTGCGCACTTCGGAATCGATCAGCTTGGCCGTTTCGCCAGAGAAGCTAGCATGCTGGCCACTGCCACCACGACCGAGGAACACTTCCCCTTCTTCTTCGGCATACATCAGCGGCCCCAGTTTCTCGGACAGGCCCCACTTGGTAACCATGTTCCGAGCGATCTGACTCGCGCGCATGATGTCGTTGGATGCCCCGGTGGTCACGCCATCGAAGCCCAACGTCATCTCTTCGGCGATACGACCGCCGTACAACGAACAGATCTGACTGATCAATGCACGCTTGGACAGGCTGTAGCGATCCTCTTCCGGCAGGAACATGGTCACGCCCAGGGCGCGACCGCGCGGGATGATCGAGACCTTGTAGACCGGATCGTGCTCGGGCACGACACGACCGACGATCGCGTGACCCGCCTCGTGATACGCGGTGTTCTGCTTTTCTTTCTCCGACATGACCATGGATTTGCGCTCAGCGCCCATCATGATCTTGTCCTTGGCCAGTTCGAATTCCTTCATTTCCACGACGCGCTTGCCGGTACGAGCGGCGAACAGCGACGCTTCGTTGACCAGGTTCGCCAGGTCGGCACCGGAAAAGCCCGGCGTACCACGCGCGATGACTGCAGGAGCGACGTCGTCACCCATTGGCACCTTGCGCATATGGACCTTGAGGATCTGCTCGCGACCACGAATGTCCGGCAGCCCCACCACGACCTGGCGGTCGAAGCGACCTGGACGCAACAGCGCAGGGTCGAGCACGTCAGGACGGTTGGTGGCGGCAATCACGATGATGCCGTCGTTCATTTCGAAACCGTCCATCTCGACCAGCAACTGGTTGAGGGTCTGTTCACGCTCATCGTGACCGCCACCCATGCCGGCGCCACGATGGCGACCCACGGCGTCGATCTCGTCGATGAAGATGATGCACGGCGCGTGTTTTTTGGCCTGTTCGAACATGTCGCGAACACGACTGGCGCCCACGCCGACGAACATTTCGACGAAGTCGGAACCGGAAATCGTGAAGAACGGCACCTTGGCTTCACCGGCGATCGCCTTGGCCAGCAAGGTTTTACCCGTACCCGGTGGGCCCACCATCAGTACGCCGCGCGGGATACGACCGCCCAGGCGTTGGAACTTGCCCGGATCACGCAGGAACTCGACCAGCTCGCCGACTTCTTCCTTGGCTTCATCGCAACCCGCGACGTCGGCCAGGGTGGTTTTCACCTGGTCTTCGGAAAGCAGCCGGGCCTTGCTCTTGCCAAAGCTCATCGGCCCGCCCTTGCCTCCTCCGCCGCCCTGCATCTGGCGCATGAAGAACATGAACACGGCGATGATCACCAGGATCGGGAAGCTGGCGACCAGGAGCTGGGTCCAGATGCTTTGCTGCTCAGGCTGCTTGCCTTCGACCACGACATGGTTGTCCACCAGGTCGCCGATCAAGCCATTGTCCTGGATTGCCGGACGAATGGTCTTGAAGCTGTCGCCATCGGTGCGCTTACCGGTAATCACATAGCCATCAACGGCTACGCGCTCGACCTTGCCATCCTTGACCTGCTGGATGAAGTCGGAATAGTTGAGGGTCTGCGGCTCGTTAGGGCTGGAGAAGTTGTTCATCACGGTCACCAGGACAGCGGCGATGATCAACCACAGGATCAGATTCTTTGCCATATCGTTCAATTAACTACCCTCTGAAGCAAGCTCCGCTACTGGCGCGCGCTTCGCATGATATTCACCGGCCTAACTTACTACATTACCTACGACTCTGGCAGGCGCCGTCTGTAACCCTTTGTGAAACTTTGGCCGGGTAATTTTCGTTACACGGCTTTTTCAACGCGAGACAAAAAAAACTATCGCCTTCTATCAAAGACGCTCATCACTGGCCGCACCTTCAACACCACGAAAGCCCCGCGCCAGCAGATACTGTTCGCGAGAACGGTCACGGGATGACAATGGCTTGCGCATCTGCACCTTGTCGAACAATTTGCGGATGCCCTTGTGGTATTCGTCGAAGCCTTCACCCTGGAAGACCTTGATCAAAAAATCACCACCTGGACGCAAAACCCGCCCGGCAAGATCCAGGGCCAGCTCGCTGAGGAACATTGCACGAGGCATGTCGACAGCCGCCAATCCACTCATATTGGGGGCCATATCGGAAATCACAAGGTCAACCTGCGTATTTCCGACGGCTTCCAGGATTTTCGCCAACACGGCGTCTTCCGTGAAATCGCCCTGGATAAAGGTCACATCAGGGATGCTGTCCATTTCCAGGATATCGGAAGCGATCAAGCGGCCCTGACCGCCAATCAGACGACTGGTCACCTGGGACCAACCGCCCGGTGCCGCGCCGAGATCGATCACGGTCATGCCTGGACGGATCAGGCGATCCTTTTCCTGGATCTCCAGCAATTTATAGCTGGCGCGAGAGCGATAGCCGTCTTTTTGCGCCATTTTGACGTACGGATCGTTGAAATGCTCTCTGAGCCAGTTCTGGCTAGTCTTGGAACGGGCCACGGGCCACCTCTAAAAATAAAACGGGTCGTGATTAAGTGGGCGGTCCCGGACTTGCTCGGGTAAACTGGCCGCCGCTTTTTACAAGATCAGACGCAGGGGTCAGATTATGCCGCTCACTCAAGAGCAGAAGAAACAATACAAATCCATTGGCCACCATCTGAAACCGGTTTTGACTGTGGCTGACAACGGTTTGACTGAAGGTGTACTCGCCGAACTGGAGCGCGCCTTGAGCGATCACGAGCTGATCAAGATCAAGCTCAACATCCTCGACCGCGAAGCCCGCCTGGCTGCCGTTGCCGAACTGTGCAAGACCGGCAAGGCCGACCTGGTGCAGGTCATCGGCAAGATGGCGCTGATTTATCGCAAGAATTTCAGCGTCAACAAGCAACTGTCGAACGTTCACCGCTTCAAGTGATGCCAAAGGGTCAAGGGTGTGCCTCGCACACCCTGCCACTCCACCCGGGAACCGGCTGCAACACCAGCACCAACCCGGAAAAACCCAGCACCAGGTAACTGAATGCCTGCCACTGGCTCGCATCCGGCCAGCCGAGACGCACCGCGAAGAACATCCCGCACGCGTACAACGACATGAGCAACAATTGCCCACGAATGTCGCGCCATAGACTGGCAAGGCCCTCGGCCTGAACCAGCACCAAAGCCTGAAATATTACGCACGCCGCGGAGAAACCCACCAGCAGCGCCGTCAGCATGCCTGCGATTTCATCGATGAGCAGCGGTGCCAGGCCGACTCGACCCAGCACCGGCAGCAAACCGACATGCAACAACCAGACGCCGCCCACCCACAGCATCTGGGTGAGCTGCCAGATCATGGCGCCCGCTCGCAGCGGGCGCCTTCGTTCAGATGTGACGGACTTCGACAATCTCATACTCGATGACACCACCCGGCGTCTTCACCACCACCACATCGCCCTCTTCCTTGGCAATCAAGGCGCGAGCGATGGGCGAACCAACGGAAATCTTGCCGAGCTTGATGTCTGCCTCGTCCTCACCAACGATCTGGTAAGTGACGCTTTCATCGGTCTCGACGTTGGCGATTTCCACGGTAGTGCCAAAGATCACCTTGCCAGTGTGCGGAATCGTCGTGACATCGATGATCACCGCATTCTGCATGCGACCTTCGATATCACGGACACGCGCCTCGACCATCCCCTGCTCCTCTCGGGCAGCGTGGTATTCGGCGTTTTCCTTGAGATCGCCCAGCTCACGCGCTTCACCAATAGCCTGGCTCAAGCGCGGGCGCTCGACCTTGGTCAGGAAAGCGTGTTCTTCTTCCAGGGCCTTCGCGCCCTGAACTGTCATCGGGTACTTGGTTATGCTCATGCCTTCAATCCTGCATGTAGATCCTGCAAGCGACGCACGGTCTTCTCGGGACCGAACTTGAGCGCTTCGCAGATCGCTTCGCCCGCAGCAATGGTCGTGGTGCAGTAGATCTTGTGCTGCAGCGCATTGCGACGAATGGAGTAGGAATCGGCGATCGACTGGCGACCTTCGGTGGTGTTGATGATCAGCGTGACTTCGTCATTCTTGATCATGTCGACCACGTGCGGACGCCCCTCGGTCACCTTGTTCACGCGGCGCACTTTCAGGCCTGCCGCTTCGATCAGCCTGGCAGTACCGGCAGTGGCGACCACTTCGAAGCCCAAGTTGATCAGATCACGGGCTACGCCTGCAACCAGTGGCTTGTCGTCATCACGCACGCTGATGAACGCCGTGCCGCCAGTCGGCAACACTTCGCTCGCGCCCATCTGGGCCTTGGCAAAGGCTTCACCGAAGGTATCGCCCACGCCCATCACTTCACCGGTGGACTTCATCTCAGGGCCGAGGATCGGGTCGACGCCAGGGAACTTGGCGAACGGGAACACCGCCTCTTTCACGCTGTAGAAGTTCGGAATGATTTCCTTGGTGAAATTCAGTTCCTTCAGGGTTTTGCCGGCCATGACCCGTGCAGCGATCATCGCCAGGGAAACACCGATGCACTTGGAGACGAATGGCACGGTCCGGGAAGCGCGCGGGTTGACTTCGATGACGTAGATGTCTTCGCCCTGCAGGGCCAGTTGCACGTTCATCAGACCGACAACGCCCAGCTCCAGGGCCATTTTCTTGACCTGCTCGCGCATCTCGTCCTGGATGTGCGCCGGCAGCGAGTAAGGCGGCAGCGAGCAAGCGGAGTCACCGGAGTGAACACCGGCCTGCTCGATGTGCTGCATGATCGCGCCAATTACCACATCCTTGCCGTCGCTGACCGCGTCCACGTCCATTTCGATGGCGCAGTTGAGGAAGTGGTCCAGCAGCACCGGGCTGTCGTTGGACACCTGGACCGCTTCACGCAGGTAGCGCTTGAGCTCGTCTTCCTGATAGACGATTTCCATCGCACGGCCGCCCAGCACATAGGACGGACGCACCACCAGCGGGTAACCGATCTTGGCCGCGGCACGAATCGCTTCGTCTTCGCTGCGCACGGTGGCGTTTGGCGGCTGGCGCAGGTTCAGGCGCTCGACCATCTGCTGGAAGCGCTCACGGTCTTCGGCGCGGTCGATCGCATCCGGGCTGGTACCGATGATCGGCACGCCGGCGGCTTCCAGGGCACGGGCCAGTTTCAACGGGGTCTGGCCGCCGTACTGGACGATCACGCCTTTTGGCTTCTCGACGCGGACGATTTCCAGCACGTCTTCCAGGGTCACTGGCTCGAAGTACAGGCGATCGGAGGTGTCGTAGTCGGTGGACACGGTTTCCGGGTTGCAGTTGACCATGATGGTCTCGTAACCGTCGTCGCGCAGGGCCAATGCCGCGTGTACGCAGCAGTAGTCGAACTCGATGCCCTGGCCGATCCGGTTAGGACCGCCACCCAGGATCATGATCTTGTCGCGGGTCGATGGCGCGGCTTCGCACTCTTCTTCGTACGTGGAGTACAGGTAGGCGGTGTCAGTGGCGAACTCGGCCGCGCAGGTGTCGACGCGCTTGTAGACCGGGAACACTTCCAGCTTGTGGCGATGTGCGCGCAAGCTCTTCTCGGTCACACCCAGCAGCTTGGCCAGGCGCATGTCGGAGAAGCCTTTGCGCTTGAGGCGGAACATGGTGTCGCGGTCGATGCTGGACATGCCCAGGGTCTTGACCTTCTCTTCTTCCTTGATCAGATCTTCGATCTGTACCAGGAACCAAGGGTCGATCATGTTCATGCCGAAGATCTGCTCGACGGTCATGCCGGCACGGAAGGCATCGGCCACGTACCAGATACGCTCGGCGCCCGGCACGGTCAGCTCGCGCTTGAGCACGCTCATGCTTTCCGGATCAGCCAGGTCCAGCTTCGGATCAAGACCGCAGACGCCCACTTCCAGGCCGCGAAGGGCTTTCTGCAAGGATTCCTGGAAGGTCCGGCCGATGGCCATGACTTCACCGACCGACTTCATTTGAGTCGTCAGGCGGGCATCGGCCTTGGCGAACTTCTCGAAGGCGAAGCGTGGCAGCTTGGTGACGACGTAGTCGATGGACGGTTCGAAGGATGCCGGGGTCTTGCCGCCGGTGATGTCGTTCGACAGCTCGTCCAGGGTGTAGCCCACGGCCAGCTTGGCAGCTACCTTGGCAATCGGGAAACCGGTGGCCTTGGAAGCGAGGGCCGACGAACGGGATACCCGCGGGTTCATCTCGATGACCACCATGCGACCGGTGTTCGGGCAGATGCCGAACTGGACATTGGAGCCGCCGGTTTCCACGCCGATCTCGCGCAGTACCGCCAGGGAGGCGTTACGCAGGATCTGGTATTCCTTGTCGGTCAGGGTCTGGGCTGGTGCGACGGTGATCGAGTCACCAGTGTGCACGCCCATCGGGTCGAAGTTTTCGATGGAGCAGACGATGATGCAGTTGTCCTTTTTGTCGCGGACAACTTCCATTTCATATTCTTTCCAACCGATCAGGGATTCGTCGATCAGCAGTTCCTTGGTCGGCGACAAGTCGAGACCACGAGCGCAGATTTCTTCGAACTCTTCACGGTTGTAGGCGATGCCGCCACCAGTGCCGCCCATGGTGAAGGACGGACGGATGATGCACGGGAAGCCAAGGCGTTCCAGGACGGCGTTGGCCTCTTCCATGCTGTGGGCGATGCCCGAGCGTGGGCAGTCCAGGCCGATGGATTTCATCGCCTTGTCGAAGCGCGAACGGTCTTCGGCCTTGTCGATGGTGTCGGCGTTGGCGCCGATCATTTCCACACCGAACTTCTCCAGGACGCCTTCGCGCTCCAGGTCCAGGGCGCAGTTCAACGCGGTCTGGCCACCCATGGTCGGCAGCAGCGCGTCCGGGCGTTCCTTCTCGATGATCTTGGCAACGGTCTGCCACTTGATCGGTTCGATGTAGGTGGCGTCGGCCATGGCCGGGTCGGTCATGATGGTGGCCGGGTTGGAGTTCACCAGGATGACGCGGTAACCCTCTTCGCGCAGGGCTTTACAGGCCTGGGCGCCGGAGTAGTCGAATTCGCAGGCCTGGCCGATCACGATCGGGCCAGCGCCGAGAATCAGGATGCTTTTTATGTCTGTACGTTTTGGCATGGGTTTGTCACTCAAATCCGCAGGTCAGTCGGCTAGGCCGTCGAACAATCTTTGAAGCGCCCGAAGGGGCCGCCGCGCTCGGGGCCGCCCTCGGGCTTCTCGCGGTCAGCGTCGCTTGGCCATCTCGCTGATGAAGCGATCGAACAGCGGGGCCACATCGTTCGGGCCCGGGCTCGCTTCAGGGTGGCCCTGGAAGCTGAACGCGCTCTTGTCGGTACGCTCGATACCTTGCAGCGTGCCGTCGAACAGCGACTTGTGAATCGCGCGCACATTGGCCGGCAGAGTGGCTTCGTCCACCGCGAAACCGTGGTTCTGGCTGGTGATCATCACCACGCCGGTATCCAGGTCCTGCACGGGGTGGTTGGCACCGTGGTGGCCGTGGCCCATCTTCAAGGTCTTGGCGCCTGAAGCCAGAGCCAGCAGCTGGTGACCGAGGCAGATACCGAATACCGGGATCTCGGTTTCCAGCACGTCCTTGATCGCCTGGATCGCATAGTCGCAAGGCTCCGGGTCACCCGGGCCGTTGGACAGGAACACACCGTCGGGCTTGAGGGCCAGGACGTCGGCGGCCGGGGTCTGGGCCGGCACCACGGTGACGCGGCAACCACGCTCGACCAGCATGCGCAGGATGTTCAGCTTGACGCCGTAGTCGTAGGCCACGACGTGGTAAGGCAGCTCGGAAGCCTCGATCGTCGCGTGACTGTCGGTCTTCAGGTCCCAGACCGTGGAGCGCCATTCGTACTGTTTCTTGGTGCTGACGACTTTCGCCAGGTCCATGCCCTTGAGGCCAGGGAAGCCCTGGGCAGCAGCGATGGCGGCTTCTTCGGAAATGTTGTCGCCGGCCATGATGCAGCCGTTTTGCGCGCCTTTTTCCCGAAGGATGCGGGTCAGGCGACGGGTGTCGATACCGGCGATCGCCACGACGTTGTTGGCTTTCAGGTAATCGGACAGGGACATCGTGTTACGCCAGTTGCTCGCTACCAGCGGCAGATCACGGATGACCAGGCCGGCGGACCAGACACGGTCAGACTCGGCGTCTTCCGGCGTGGTGCCGGTGTTGCCGATGTGCGGGTAAGTCAGGGTAACGATTTGTTGGGCGTAGGAAGGATCGGTAAGAATTTCCTGATAGCCGGTCATTGCGGTGTTAAACACCACCTCACCAACGGTCTGACCGTCGGCTCCAATGGCTTCGCCGCGAAAAATGCTGCCATCAGCAAGGGCGAGTATGGCTGGCTTAGTCAAGAAGACCTCCCGTAAATAAAGCCTGAAAGGGCGATCGCAGGTTGTAAAAAAGCGGAGTGACGTATGGACACGTCACCCCGCTTGTTCACTGAATTATTCTGCGCGCTTTTAGTGGACACACTAAAGCTGTAGCTTACAGAAAAAGGCTTTTTTGGTCCACCGCTAATGAGCCTTGAAGGCAGGGGAATGCGACAGGCCGTCGCGAAGCGGTGTAAAACGGGGCTCAGTATAACCTGAACCCCGCACCTAGGGGCATCAACGCAGGTCGAGAACGTCCTGCATGTCGTACAAACCAGGCTCGCGGCCATCCAGCCACAGCGCCGCGCGAACGGCACCCTTGGCGAAAGTCATCCGGCTCGATGCCTTGTGGGTGATCTCCAGGCGCTCGCCTTCAGTGGCGAACAGCACAGTGTGGTCGCCCACCACATCACCGCCGCGCACAGTGGCGAAACCGATGGTGCTGCGCTCACGAGCACCGGTGTGCCCCTGACGCCCATACACTGCCACTTCCTGCAGATCGCGACCCAACGCATCGGCAATCACCTCCCCCATGCGCAAGGCCGTTCCCGAAGGCGCGTCGATCTTGTGCCGGTGATGCGCCTCGATGATTTCGATATCCGCGTCGTCACCCAAGACCCGGGCCGCCATGTCCAGCAGCTTCAGCGACAGGTTCACGCCCACGCTGAAGTTCGCGGCAAACACGATCGGAATGTCCTTGCCCGCTTCGGCCAGCAATTGCTTTTGCGCAGCATCCAGCCCCGTCGTACCGATCACCATGGCCTTGCCGTGCTTGCGGCAGATCGCGAGGTTTTTCAGCATCACTTCCGGCAAGGTGAAATCAATCAGTACATCGAACTCGTCGAGCACTTTCTCCAAGCCGCCGGACATCGGCACACCGATACGCCCCAGTGAGGCCAACTCGCCCGCATCGGCACCTACCAGCGTGCTGTCGGGCCGAACGATGGCCGCCGTCAGGCCGGAAAGCGGCGAGCGCTGCTGCACCGCCTCGACCAGCGCCTTGCCCATGCGCCCCGCAGCGCCCATCACAGCTATACGTCGCATGCGAACTCCTTACAGGTCGCCGAAGAAGCGTTTTACACCTTCGAACCAACCGGTGGTTTTCGGGGAGTGACTGTTGTCATCCGCCAGCGAGTTGCGGAACTCTTCCAACAGCTCACGCTGACGCCGCCCCAGGTTGACCGGAGTCTCCACCGCCACGCGACACATCAGGTCGCCCGCACCACCGCCACGCACTGGCGCGACGCCTTTGCCGCGGATCCGGAACTGCTTGCCGGTCTGCGTGCCCTCGGGGATTTTCAGCTTGACGCGACCGTCGAGGGTCGGGATCTCAAGCTCACCACCCAAGGCCGCATCGACGAAGCTGATCGGCACTTCGCAGAACAGGTGCTTGCCGTCGCGCTGGAAAATCGCATGCTCGCGCACATTGATGACCACATACAGATCACCAGTCGGGCCGCCCTGGGCACCTGCCTCGCCTTCGCCGGACAGGCGAATGCGGTCACCGGTGTCGACACCGGCCGGCACTTTGACCGACAGCGTCTTGTACTCTTCGACACGCCCTTCACCGTGGCAGGAGTCGCACGGATCGGAAATGATCTTGCCTTGGCCATGGCAACGCGGGCAGGTCTGCTGCACCGAGAAAAAGCCCTGCTGCATGCGAACCTGGCCGATACCACCACAGGTCGGGCACGTAACGGGCGAGGAGCCCTTCTTGGCGCCCGAGCCATCGCATGGCTTGCAATTGACCAGCGTTGGAACACGGATATTGACGGTAGTACCGCGCACCGCTTCTTCCAGGTTCAACTCCAACGTGTAGCGCAAATCGCTGCCACGCTGAGCGCCGCCACGGGCACCGCCGCGACCGCCACCGAAGAAATCGCTGAACACATCACCGAAAATATCGGAAAAGTTCTGACCGCCGAAACCGGCACCGCCGCCACCCATGCTTGGGTCGACGCCGGCATGACCGTACTGGTCGTAAGCCGCGCGCTTGCTCGAATCGGACAGTACTTCGTAGGCCTCGTTGGCCTCCTTGAACATCTCTTCCGACGCTTTGTCGCCGGGATTACGGTCCGGGTGGTGCTTCATCGCCAGGCGACGATAGGCCTTTTTCAGGTCCGCCTCGCTGGCCCCCCGCTCGACACCCAATACTTCGTAAAAGTCACGCTTTGCCATTAGTCTTTGCACTCTTATAGGACGTCCGGCAAACCTCTCCTGAACCTTGCCAAACTCGTTGAGCCCCAATACAGGCCCGGACCCAACTCACGTCGATTCAACGATCCTGGTCTTAAGTTTTTCAGCCAGGGACCCGGCCAAAACGCGGTGTCCGCCGCTCGGAAAGCAGGAGCATTCCCGATCACACCGCCAGCATCCGAGCGTTGTCGCATGCTGTAAAAATTCATTGACTCCAGACACGCCAACGCGGGAGCAAGCTCCCGCGCGGCGACATCCTACCAGCCACCGCACAAATGCAGTCAACCGGCCGACCAACAAGCGATTACTTGTGGTCTTTCACTTCTTCGAACTCGGCGTCAACGACGTCGTCGGCTTTCTCGGCCGATTCGCCCTGCGCAGCCGCGCCTTCTGCAGGCTGAGCCTGTTCGGCGTACATTTTCTGAGCCACTGGCGCAGAGACCTTGGACAGCTCTTCGATCTTCGCTTCGATGGCGGCCTTGTCGTCGCCTTTGACGGCAGCTTCCAGGGCAACCACGGCCGCTTCGATGGCGGTTTTCTCTTCCGCGGTCACTTTTTCGCCAGCATCAGCGATCATTTTGCGAGTCGAGTGCACCAAGGCATCGCCCTGGTTACGAGCGCTGGCAAGTTCTTCGAACTTGCGGTCTTCCTCGGCGTTGACTTCAGCATCGCGAACCATCTGCTGAATTTCTTCCTCGGACAGACCGGAGTTGGCCTTGATCACGATCGACTGAGTCTTGCCGGTAGCCTTGTCTTTCGCGCCGACGTGCAGGATGCCGTTGGCGTCGATGTCGAAGGTCACTTCGATTTGTGGCACGCCACGCGGTGCTGGTGGAATCTCGGCCAGGTCGAACTTGCCCAGGGACTTGTTCTGTGCGGCTTGCTTACGCTCACCTTGCAGCACGTGAATGGTCACTGCGCCCTGGTTGTCGTCGGCAGTCGAGAACACCTGGGATTTCTTGGTAGGAATCGTGGTGTTTTTCTCGATCAGCGCGGTCATTACGCCGCCCATGGTTTCGATACCCAGAGTCAGCGGGCTGACGTCGAGCAGCAGAACGTCTTTCACGTCACCAGCCAATACCGCGCCCTGGATAGCAGCACCCATGGCAACAGCTTCGTCAGGGTTGACGTCTTTACGTGCTTCTTTACCGAAGAAATCGGTCACCAACTTCTGAACCAGTGGCATACGGGTCTGACCGCCAACCAGGATCACGTCGTTGATCGAACCAACGTCGATACCGGCGTCTTTCATAGCGATGCGGCAAGGTTCGATGGTGCGCTGAACCAGGTCTTCCACCAGCGCTTCGAGCTTGGCGCGGGAGATTTTTACGTTCAGGTGCTTAGGACCGGTGGCGTCTGCGGTGATGTACGGCAGGTTCACGTCGGTCGACTGGCTCGAGGACAGTTCGATCTTGGCTTTTTCAGCGGCTTCTTTCAGGCGCTGCATGGCCAGCGGGTCACCCTTGAGGTTCATGCCGCTTTCTTTCTTGAACTCGTCGACGAGGTAGTCGATCAGGCGGATGTCGAAGTCTTCACCACCGAGGAATGTGTCACCGTTGGTTGCCAATACTTCGAACTGGTGCTCGCCGTCGACTTCAGCGATCTCGATCACGGAAACGTCGAAGGTACCGCCACCCAGGTCATAAACGATCACGGTGTGATCGCCCTTGGCCTTGTCCATACCGTAGGCCAGAGCGGCCGCAGTCGGTTCGTTGATGATACGTTTTACGTCCAGGCCCGCGATGCGGCCGGCGTCTTTAGTCGCCTGGCGCTGGCTGTCGTTGAAATAGGCAGGCACAGTAATGACCGCCTCAGTCACCGCTTCGCCGAGGTAATCTTCGGCGGTTTTCTTCATTTTCTTGAGGATTTCAGCCGAGATCTGTGGCGGCGCCATTTTCTGGCCGTTCACTTCAACCCAGGCATCGCCGTTGTCAGCCTTGGCGATTTTGTAAGGCACCATCTTGATGTCTTTCTGGACGACTTCTTCGTCGAACTTGCGACCGATCAGACGCTTCACCGCGTACAGGGTGTTATGCGGATTGGTCACTGCCTGACGCTTGGCCGATTGGCCAACCAGAATCTCGCCATCATTGGCGTAAGCGATGATCGACGGCGTAGTACGCGCGCCTTCAGCGTTTTCGATGACTTTGGCCTTGCCGTTTTCCAGCACGGAGACGCACGAGTTGGTGGTCCCCAGGTCGATACCGATAATCTTGCCCATGTTAACTCTCCCGGAACTTGGATTTTGTTGCCGCAGCAGTGGTGGCTAACTGCGGTAGCACTTAAACGCTTGACATATAGATGGGGCCGCTACGACCGATTTCAAGCCTGCTCATCAATAGAAGGCGAAACCGGCGCTGGCGTCTTGCTGACCACGACCATGGCCGGACGCAGCAGGCGCCCATTGAGCAGATAGCCCTTCTGGAAAACCTTCAGCACACTGTTTGGCTCGACGTCGGCACTTTCCTGCATCGCCATGGCCTGGTGGTGCTCGGCGTTGAAGGGTTCGCCATGGGGATCAAGGGTTTCGAGCTGATAACGCTTGAGGGTGTCCTGGAACATCTTCAGGGTCAGCTCGATGCCTTCACGCATCGGACGAATGTTTTCGTCATCCGGGTTGGACAGTTCCAGGCCACGCTCCAGGCTGTCGATGATCGGCAACAGGTCGCCGGCGAAACGCTCCAGGGCGAATTTATGAGCCTTCTCTACATCTTGCTCGGCGCGACGGCGGACATTCTGCAGGTCGGCTGCTACACGCAACGCCTGATCCTGCGCACCGGCCAGTTGCTCCTCGAGCACTTGTACACGTGCCGCCAGGTCTTCACCGGAATCCTGGGAAGCCTGATTGGCGTCTAGATTTTGCGTGTCCTGCGTCTGTTCGTCAGCCATAGATTTCTCCTCTCAACTTCGTCCGCGAGCTCAACTCGCGCTTCTGCCCCGGTATATGGGGTCGGGTTTTGCAGCTTCAAGGGCCATCTGACGAATTAACCTTACAAAAAACAGCTGCATAACCATTCCCCGCCGCGCTAAGAAAATCATTTATCCAAGCAAATCGAGCTAAGCAAAGGCATTGTCAGGCCAAAACAAAACACTGTATAAATAACCAGACCTAAAGCCTGGGAGCGGCCTTATGCTGGTGCACCTGTCCGTACACAACTATGCCATCGTCGAACACCTCGACCTCGAACTTGATCGAGGCATGAGTGTGATCACCGGTGAAACCGGCGCAGGCAAGTCGATCATGCTCGATGCCCTGGGCCTGACGCTGGGCGACCGCGCCGACAGTGGCGTAGTGCGCCCCGGAGCGGACAAGGCCGACATCCTGGCGACGTTCGACCTGGTCGACATCCCCGAGGCCAGCGCCTGGCTGGCCGAACGCGACCTGGACACCGACGGCCTGTGCATCCTGCGCCGGGTCATCACCGCCGAAGGACGCTCCCGCGGCTACATCAATGGCACGCCCTGCCCCTTGGGCGACCTCAAGGCCCTCGGCGAGCTGCTGATCGACATTCACAGCCAGCATGAACACCAATCCCTGCTCAAGACCGACACCCATCGCCGCTTGCTGGATGAATACGCCGGCGCCACCGACCTGGCCCGACAGGTCCAACTGGCGGCCCAACGCTGGCGCCAAACCCGGCAGGAACTGGATCGACTCTCCAACTCCGGCGACGAACAGCGCGCCCGTCACCAGTTGTTGAGCTATCAGCTCGAAGAGCTGGAGAACCTGGCCCTGGGTGAAAATGAACTGGCAGAGCTGGAGCAGGAACACAAGAACCTGACCAACGCCGAAACCCTGCTGGGCATTTGCCGGCAAGTGGTCGAACAATGCAGCGAGAGCGATTCGGGCAATGTGCTCAATGCGCTGACAGCGAGCTTGAACCGACTCTCCAGTGTGAACAATTCGGTGGGCGCCCTGAACGAAGCGACGAACCTGCTGACGAGCGCGCAGATCCAGGTCGAAGAAGCCGTCGGGGAGCTGAATCGGTTCCTCGATCATTTCGATGCCGACCCGGCCCGCCTGCAGTACCTGGAAGAGCGCCTGGACACCATCTATACACTGGCGCGCAAGCACCGCATCCAGCCGGCCGACGTTGCCGAACTCCAGCAGCGGCTGCTGGAAGAACTGGAAACCCTGAACGCCAACGATGAATCCATCGAGCGCCTGGGGGACGAACTGGCTTCTTATGCCCGTCATTACCAGGAAAAGGCCAAGGAGCTCAGTGAACTGCGGCAGCACGCCGCAACAGGGCTGGCCAGCGCCGTGGAGCAGGAAATCCAGCGCCTGGGCATGCCCGGCGGGCGCTTCACCATCGAATTGCACCCCAACGCTGGCGACGAGCTCCAGCCCAACGGGCTGGAGCAAGTGGAACTGCTGGTCAGCGCCAACCCAGGGCAACCGCTCAAGGCCCTGGCCAAAGTCGCGTCCGGCGGCGAACTGTCACGAATCAGCCTGGCCATCCAGGTCATCACCGCGCAGACTTCTCGCGTGCCGACGCTGGTATTCGACGAAGTGGACGTGGGCATCGGAGGCCCAACCGCGGAAATTGTCGGCCAGTTGCTGCGCCGACTGGGGGAACGCGGCCAGGTGCTGACGGTGACTCACCTGCCCCAGGTCGCCGCCCAGGGACACCAACATCTATTTGTGCATAAGGTACGCGGCGAGGATGCCACTCGCACCGCCGTGTCCAAGCTCAACAAAAACGAGCGCGTAGAAGAAGTGGCGCGAATGCTCGGGGGCATCGACCTCACCAAGGAATCCCTGGCCCACGCGAAAAAAATGGTCGTTACCGCGAAAATCTGAGAACGGCAGAAAGCACGAAGGCGACCCTGGGGTCGCCTTCGTTCGTTTCGCGAACCGTAATAGTCCGCGCGACATGCTTACTTTTTCTTGCGTACGTACAGCACAAGATTGTGATCAACCATCTCGAAGCCATACTTGTCGACGATTGCTTTCTGCAGCCGCTCGATTTCTTCGTCGAAGAACTCGATCACTTCACTGGTCTCGACGTTGACCATATGGTCGTGATGCTTGCCGTCGTCCAGCTCGAAGACCGCATGGCCTCCGTCGAAGTTGTGCCGCACCACCAAGCCAGCTGCCTCGAACTGGGTCAGAACACGGTAAACCGTGGCCAGACCGACGTCCTCACCAGCCTCCATAAGCGCCTTATAGACATCTTCAGCACTCATGTGGCGTTGCTCGGCGGAATCGAGCATTTGTAGAATCTTGACCCGTGGCAGGGTCACTTTGAGGCCGGCTTTGCGTAGTTCGCTATTTTCAACCATGGTCAGCTTTCTCGCGATGCTGCTTCGCAGCTTCTCTTAATGCGGGTATGATCGGCGTTTACGTTGTCCCAGCCAAGATAGTGGAAGTCGCCCACCGATGCAAAACACCAAGCTCTTGCTAACCAGTTTCACCTTTGTGGGACTGCTCGCACTCGCCGGTTGTTCATTCCCCGGGGTTTACAAAATCGACATCCAGCAGGGCAATGTCGTCACGCAGGACATGATAGACCAGTTACGCCCGGGAATGACCCGCCGGCAAGTACGGTTTATCATGGGCAACCCCCTGTTGACCGACACGTTCCATGCCGATCGCTGGGATTACCTATACAGCTTGCAGCCAGGCGGCGGTGAGCGCCAGCAGGAACGCATCAGCGTTATCTTCAGCCCCAACGACCAACTCGTCAGCCTGTCAGGTGATTTCATGCCTGGCGTGAGCCGTGACGAAGCCATCTTGGGCAAGGACAGCGACAACACCGTTACCGACCCGACCCAGAAGACCGAACAGCCAAAACCGGAAAAACCGGCCAAGCCAGGTTCGTTGCTGGACCAGATCCAGAAGGATGTGGACAAAGTCGAGACCGTACCAGTCCCGACGCCAGAGCCCCTGGACACATCGCCGCAATAAATGGCGGCATAAAAAAACCCGGCATGCCGGGTTTTTTATTGCCTGTCATTCAAGCCAGGTTATTGCTCCGATTGGCGTGCCTGGGCAGCCTTGGCCGCGCGCAGGCGCCGAATTTCCTTCGGATCGGCCAACAACGGGCGATAAATCTCCAGTCGATCGGCCGCCTGCACCACCTGATGCTCTGGATCGGCAACCAGCTTGCCAAAAATCCCCACCGGGCAAGTCGTCAGATCCAGCTCCGGAAACACATCGGCAATACCGGATGCCGCCAGTGCGGCGCGAACACTCGCGCCCTCCTGCACCATGCAGGTGCGCAAGACCTGACGCTCCGCTGAGGCATACACCACTTCTATCTCAATCAACGCTTGAGCTCTGCATTCTGCTTGGCCCGCTGGCAGAACGCATCGACCAGGGTATTGGCGGCCTGATTGAACAGCGGCCCCAGCGTCGCCCGCACCAGAGGACCGGCGTAGTCGAACGACAGGTCCAGGCTGATCTTGCAGGCCTTTTCACCCAGCGGCTTGAACACCCAGACACCGTGGAGCTGATTGAAAGGCCCTTCCTCCAGATTCATCTCGATGGACTGTCCCGGCACCAGCGTATTGCGCGTGACGAAGCGCTGGCTCAAGCCGCTCTTGGCAATGTTGAGGCTGGCGCGCATATGGGTTTCAGAGCTTTCCAGCACCTCGGCCGACGAGCACCACGGCAAGAACTCCGGGTAGCTCGCCACATCGTTGACCAGGTCATACAGCGCCTGCGCCGGGTAGGGCAGCAAGGCCGAGCGTTGAATATGTGTCGTCATGTAAGCGTCACTTCCACAGCTGGGCGGCAAACACTACAAGAATGCCGATGGGCGCCACATAGCGCATCAAGAACAGGCTCAAGCCGAACAATACCGGGCTACGCAGCGACAGCTCATCACGCACTGCTTCACGCCCCATGATCCATCCTGCAAACACTACGAAACACAAACCACCCAATGGCAGCATGATCCGTGAGGTGAAGAAATCAATCACGCCGAAGAAATCCAGCCCTCCGGTTGCGCCCCACTGGTAGAGATGGAACAGCCCGTCTTCGTTCACGAAAAACTTCGCCTGCTTCCATATATTGAAGGAAAACACCGTGCCCAGGCCGACAAACCAACAGGTGAAGGCCAGCCAGAAGGTTACCCAGGCACGACTGAGCCGGGTCCGTTCAACCAGGTAAGCCACCATGGGTTCCAGCAGGGAGATGGCCGAACTCCAGGCCGCGATGGCCACCAGGAGAAAAAACACCACGCCCATCACCTGGCCGAACGCCATGCTGCCAAAGGCAAAGGGCAGGCTGACGAACATCAACCCTGGCCCCTCGCTCGGATTCAGGCCGGCAGCGAACACAATCGGAAACAATGCCACGCCCGCCAGCAGCGACACGAAGGTGTCCAGCAGTGCGACGCCGACCACAGTTCGGGTCAGGGAGGCATTCTTGGGCATGTAGGCGCCATAGATCATGATCGAACCGACCCCGACGCTCAGGGAGAAAAACGCATGCCCCATGGCCGGCAGCAGGCCGTCCAGGACTTTCTCCGGCTGGAAGTCGAACATGAAATGCACGCCTTCCATGAAATGCCCGGTGGTCATGCTGTAGCCCAGCAGCACCAGGATCATCACGAACAGCAACGGCATCATGATCCGCAGGCTGCGCTCAAGCCCGGCCACCACGCCCCGGGCAATTACCACCGCCGAGAGCACCATGAAAATCGTGTGCCAGAGGGTCAGCCTCCAGGGATCGGCAATTACATCGCCGAAGTAGGCACCTACCTGATCAGGCGTCACACCCTGAAAATCCCCACGCCCCATGTCGATGATGTAGTCCAGCGACCAACCGCCGACCACGCTATAGAAAGACAGGATCAACAGCGCCGTGATCATCCCGGCGAAGGCGCCCCACGACCACTTGGGCGAGTGCCCCGCCGTCACTGCCAGCACCTTCAAGGCATTGGCCGGGCTTTGCCGGGCCCGACGACCGATCAGGGTTTCGGCCAGCATTACCGGCGCGCCGATCAGCGCAATGCACGCCAGGAACATCAGTACGAAGGCACCGCCACCGTAGACGCCGACCATGTAGGGGAATTTCCAGATACTGCCCAACCCCACCGCGGAACCGGTTGCAGCGAATATAAAAACCCAGCGGCTAGCCCAACTGCCGTGGACAGAAACCTTGTCTGTCGACATCGTGATCACGCCCAAGCATTCAAAAAAGAGGCCGCATTGTCCGGGATTCACTCAACGTGCTCAAGCACGCTGCTTCACCGTAGCCGACACGCGCGCAACTGCCTATAATGCCGCCCCTATGGCTAAACAGAAGAAACACCCCACAGGGACCATCGCGCAAAATAAAAAGGCGCGACACGATTACTTCATCGAACAACGTTTCGAGGCTGGCATGGTCCTGGCCGGCTGGGAAGTAAAGAGCTTGCGTGCCGGCAAGGCGCAACTGGTCGACAGCTATGTGCTGCTCAAGGACGGCGAAGCCTGGCTGCTGGGCAGTCATATCACGCCGCTGACCACCGCCAGCACCCACGTGATTGCCGACCCGGTGCGCTCGCGCAAATTGCTGCTCAACAAACGCGAGCTGGAAAAACTTTTCGCCTCGGTGCAACAGAAGGGTTACACCTGCGTCTGCACGTCGTTGTACTGGAGCAAGCACTTGATCAAGTGCGAAATTGCCCTGGGCAAGGGCAAGAAGGAATACGACAAGCGCGATACCGAGCGTGAACGTGATGCCGGCCGCGAGCTGCAGCGTGCGGTGCGCAACAAGGGCAAGGAAGACTGAGTCTTTCGTCCTTGAGACCGCTATCGCGAGCAAGCTCGCTCCCACATAGGATCTTTTGCGAACACAGAATATGTGTACAACAGTGAGCCCGTGTGGGAGCGGGCTTGCTCGCGAATACAGAAGCCCAATCGCCACCGAACTCGCGACCTACATCCCCTTGCGCCGCTCCGCCCGCGCCACCCGCTGCACCTCCTGACGCACCTCTTCCAAAACTTCCTGCACATACAAGATATGCCGGCTGGACACTTCCCGCGCCTGTTCGGCGTGCCCGTCCATGATGGCCTGGTACAACTCCCGGTGCTGGCTGATCAGCATGTCGCGGGTTTCACTGCGCTGCTTGTACATGCCGCCGATGTTGGTCACCACGTTGCGCTTGAGCAAATCGAACAAGCCGCGAATCGTGTGCAGCAACACGGCGTTATGACTGGCCTCGGCGATCGCCAAGTGAAACCGGGCATCCGCCGCGCCCTCCTCCGCCCGGCTGACCTCGTCGTGGCGCGAGTAACAATCCAGCAGCTCGTCGAATGCCGCCGTCAGCCGCTCGCGGTCCACATCCGTGGCCCGCTGCGCCGCGTAATAAGCACAGGACGCTTCCAGGGTGTGACGGAACTCCAGCAAGTCACGCTGCGCTTCGGGATTGCTTTCCAAAAGCTGCAGCAGCGGATCACTGAACGTCGAGCCCAGCGACTCCACCACATAGTTGCCGCCGCCCTGGCGACTGACCAACAAGCCTTTGGCCGCCAGCTTCTGGATCGCCTCGCGCAACGAAGGGCGTGACACACCGAACTGCTCAGCCAGGGTCCGTTCGGCCGGCAGCCGCTCACCGGACTTGAGCGTGCCCTCAAGGATCATGCCTTCAAGCCGCTCGACAATATCGTCAGACAAACGGCGCTGACGAATCTGATCAAACCCCATAACTCAATTCTCCACGATCCCGACCGCTCGCCGGGCCCTCTATTCTGGCCCATCCGGGCTTTATCCACACCCCGTAAAAGCCGCTTCTACCAACGGATCAGATGCCATCTGCACCGCTTATTCGACGAAAGTTTCAGGGCGGCAAATTGACACACGACAACCAAGGCTTTTACCCTAGCCAACAGCGATTGTAAATTGGTATTACCAATTAACCAAATCCGCTGGCAGTGCCTGACCAACAACAATTAGGGGCCCACCCATGATGCAAACCTGGCAACAGCTCTACAGCCCGCTCGGCAGCCTCGGCTTGTCCGCACTCGCGGCCGTCATTCCCATCGTATTTTTCTTCCTGGCCCTGGCGGTGTTTCGCCTCAAGGGACATGTGGCCGGCAGCATTACCTTGGCCCTGGCGATCGCTGTGGCGATTTTCGCGTTCAATATGCCCGCCGACATGGCCTTCGCAGCCGCCGGCTATGGCTTTGCCTACGGTCTGTGGCCCATCGCCTGGATCATCGTCGCCGCCGTATTCCTCTACAAACTGACGGTCAAGAGCGGCCAGTTCGAGGTGATTCGCAGCTCAGTGCTGTCGATTACCGATGACCAACGCCTGCAAGTGCTGCTGATCGGCTTTTGCTTCGGCGCGTTCCTCGAAGGGGCCGCCGGTTTCGGTGCCCCGGTGGCGATCACTGCCGCCCTGCTGGTCGGCCTGGGCTTCAACCCCCTGTATGCCGCGGGCCTGTGCCTGATCGCCAACACCGCCCCGGTCGCGTTCGGCGCGTTGGGCATTCCGATCATCGTGGCCGGTCAGGTTACCGGGATCGACGCCTTCAAGATCGGCGCCATGACCGGTCGCCAGTTGCCCTTGCTGTCGTTGTTCGTGCCGTTCTGGCTGGTGTTCATGATGGACGGTCTGCGCGGCGTGCGGGAAACCTGGCCAGCAGCGCTGGTGGCCGGCTTGAGCTTCGCCATCACCCAGTACTTCACCTCCAACTTCATCGGCCCGGAACTGCCGGACATCACCTCCGCCCTGGCCAGCCTGATTTCCCTGACGCTGTTCCTGAAAGTCTGGCAGCCCAAGCGCACCGCCGGCGCCCAGATTGCCGGCGCCACCTCCAGCGCAACGGTCACTGCCAGCGTCGGCGGTTTCGGCCAACCGCGCAGCACCGTGGTTTCGCCCTACAGCCTGGGAGAAATCATCAAAGCCTGGTCGCCGTTCCTGATCCTGACCGTATTGGTGACGATCTGGACCCTCAAGCCGTTCAAGGCAATGTTCGCTGCGGGCGGTTCGATGTACGGCTGGGTGTTCAACTTCGCCATCCCGCACCTGGACCAGATGGTGATCAAGGTCGCGCCCATCGTGATCAACCCCACTGCCATTCCGGCCGTGTTCAAGCTTGATCCGATTTCCGCCACCGGCACGGCGATTTTCTTCTCCGCATTGATCTCGATGCTGGTACTGAAGATCAATATCAAAACTGGTCTTACCACTTTTAAAGAGACACTTTTCGAGCTGCGCTGGCCGATCCTGTCCATCGGCATGGTGCTGGCATTCGCCTTCGTCACCAACTACTCGGGCATGTCCTCGACCATGGCCCTGGTACTGGCCGGCACGGGCGCCGCGTTCCCGTTCTTCTCGCCGTTCCTGGGTTGGCTGGGCGTGTTCCTGACCGGTTCCGATACGTCGTCCAACGCGTTGTTCAGCTCGCTGCAAGCCACCACCGCGCACCAGCTCGGCGTCAACGACACCTTGCTCGTGGCGGCCAATACCAGCGGCGGCGTGACCGGCAAGATGATTTCGCCACAATCGATCGCGGTGGCCTGCGCGGCGACCGGGCTGGTGGGCAAGGAATCGGATCTGTTCCGTTTCACCCTCAAACACAGCCTATTCTTTGCAACGATTGTCGGCCTGATCACGTTGGCCCAGGCCTACTGGTTTACCGGCATGCTGGTTCATTAAGTCCTACACGCAACACTGAAAAAACCGACGCCGAACCGTGATTCGGCGTCTGCTATTCACCACCGGGTCTGCAAGGCTGCTGAAAGATTTCCTGTCTATATTCAGCAGCCTCAGCGGACGGATAACCGGGACCACCCGGAGACACGCCTGATGAGCGAGCTTTTTTATAACGCCGTGCCGAACGCGACCCGTGTCGCCCCGCCACTGCCCGAGCCTCGGCAGTACCCCAGCGAAAAACCGCAAAGGGTCTACCTGTTCGGCACTTGCGTGGTGGACCTGTTCTATCCCGAAGCCGGGATGGATGCGATTCATCTGCTGGAGCGCGAAGGAATCCGGGTGGACTACCCGCAAGGGCAAAGCTGCTGCGGCCAACCGGCCTACACCTCGGGCTACACCGAGCAGGCGCGGACGGTGGCACGGGCGCAGTTGGCCCTGTTTGCCGAAGATTATCCGGTGGTCGTGCCCTCGGGCTCCTGCGCCGGCATGCTGCGCGAGCATTACGCCGATCTGTTCAAGGATGAGCCCGACACGCTCAAACAGGTTCAGGCCCTGGCGGCCCGGACCTATGAACTGGCTGAATTCCTGCTGTTCGTCTGCAAGGTGCAGTTGAACGATAGCGGCGAACCCGTGAAAGTCGCGCTGCACACGTCCTGCTCGGCACGGCGTGAAATGAACACCCATCTGCATGGCCGTGCGTTGTTGGCGCAGCTGCGCAATGTGGAGCGAGTTGAACACAGCCACGAAAGTGAATGCTGTGGCTTTGGTGGGACGTTCAGTGTTCGCATGCCGGATATTTCCGGCGCGATGGTGGCCGACAAGACCCGAGCGCTGAAGGAATCCGGCGCGCACAAGGTCATCAGTGCCGATTGTGGCTGCCTGATGAACATCAACGGCGCACTGGAAAAACAGCAGGAAGCGTTACGCGGCCAGCATCTGGCGAGCTTTCTCTGGCAGCGTAGCGGAGGTGTTGCATGAGCACGCCAACGCTGATCCCGACTGTAGAGGTGCAGGAAGATTTTCGCGCCCGGGCCCACAAGGCTTTGGACGACACGCAACTGCGAAACAACTTTCGCAGCGCGATGGATTCACTGATGACCAAACGGGCAACGTCTTTCAGCGATGCCCACGAAAGAGAACACCTGCGAGTGCTCGGCAATGCCGTCCGCGCCCGTGCGTTATCCAAGCTGCCCGACCTGCTCGAGCAACTTGAAAGCAACCTGACCCGTAACGGTGTGAACGTGCACTGGGCGGAAACGGTGGACGAAGCCAATGGCATCGTCCTCTCGATCATCCGCGCTCACGAGGCGCGGCAAGTGATCAAGGGCAAATCGATGGTCAGCGAAGAGATGGAGATGAACCATTTCCTCGAGGCTCGGGACATTGAATGTCTCGAATCCGACATGGGGGAATACATCGTCCAGCTCGACCACGAGAAGCCTTCACACATCATTATGCCGGCGATCCACAAGAATGCCGGTCAGGTCGCGTCCTTGTTCCACGACAAACTCGGCGTGGAGTACACCAAGGACGTTGACCAACTCATTCAGATCGGTCGCAAGGTATTGCGGCAGAAATTCTTCGAGGCCGATATCGGCGTCTCCGGTGTCAACTTCGCCGTCGCTGAAACCGGCACGCTGCTGCTGGTGGAAAACGAAGGCAACGGACGCATGTCCACCACCGTGCCTCCCGTGCACATCGCTGTGACCGGCATCGAAAAAGTGGTGGAGAACCTGCGCGATGTCGTGCCGCTGCTCTCGCTGCTGACCCGCTCGGCCCTCGGACAGCCCATCACCACCTACGTCAACATGATCTCCGGCCCGCGCAAGCCTGAGGAACTGGACGGCCCCCAGGAAGTCCACTTGGTCCTGCTCGACAATGGTCGAAGCCAGGCGTTTGCCGACAGCGAACTGCGCCAGACGCTGAACTGCATTCGCTGCGGCGCCTGTATGAATCATTGCCCGGTCTATACCCGAATCGGCGGCCATGCCTACGGCGAGGTGTACCCGGGGCCTATCGGAAAAATCATCACGCCGCACATGGTCGGCCTGGCCAAGGTGCCGGACCACCCGAGCGCGTCTTCGCTGTGCGGCGCCTGCGGTGAAGTGTGCCCGGTGAAGATTCCGATCCCGGCTTTGCTGCGGCGGTTGCGGGAAGAAAACGTCAAGGCGCCGGACAGCCCCCATCAGGTGATGCGCGGCCAGGGCAGCAAATACTCGCCCAAGGAACGCTTCATCTGGAATGCCTGGGCCTGGCTCAACAGCTCACCGCGGCTGTATCGGCTGTTCGGCTTCCTCGCCACGCGCCTGCGCGCCCTGGTGCCCAACAACGTCGGCCCCTGGACCCAGAACCACAGCGCCCCCAAACCCGCCGCCCGCTCATTGCATGACCTGGCCCGCGACCACCTGAACCAGCAGGGAGACCGCCGATGAGCGCCAAGGACAATATCCTCGCCAAGCTGCGTAAAAGCCTGACAGGCACCACGCCGGTTGCCGACAATTTCGATGTCGAACTGGTGACGCAAACCTACCGCTATGCGCCCGAGGAACACATCCCGCAATTGCGCAAATTGATGGAAGCGGTGCACACCGAAATCCACCTGACGTCCGACGAAGGCTGGCCGACCCTGCTCGCGCAATTGCTGCGCGACCGTCAATTGCCGAGTCTGCTCATTGCCCCGACCACCGCGCACGGGCAAAAAATCACACAGTTCTGGGCGAACAATCCGGACCTGCCAACCCTCAAGGCCTACGACCGCCCCATAGAGGAATGGAAAGCCGAGTTGTTCAACGACACTCCCGCCAGCCTCACCGGGACCCTTGGCGCCATCGCCGCCACCGGCAGCCTGATTCTCTGGCCAACCCGGGAAGAACCGCGGCTGATGAGCCTGGTGCCACCGGTGCATTTCGCCCTGCTCAAGGCCAGCGAGATCCGTGACAACTTCTATGAAGTGCAGCAGGAATTCGAGTGGGCCCAAGGCATGCCCACCAACGCCCTGCTGGTATCGGGCCCGTCGAAAACCGCCGACATCGAGCAAGTCCTGGCCTACGGCGCCCACGGTCCGAAGGATCTGGTGGTTTTGATTCTGGAGGACCAATGACCCTTCCGGCCTCTTTCCTACACGACGTTCAACAACTGATCCCGCAGAAACGCCGTTTCGACGATCCGCTGTCGACTTTGGCCTTCGGCACTGACGCCAGTTTCTATCGGCTGATTCCGAAACTGGTGGTACGCGTCGAATCCGAAGATGAAGTGATTGCCCTACTGAAACTGGCCCAGCGCGACCAGGTGCCCGTCACCTTCCGCGCCGCCGGCACCAGCCTGTCCGGGCAAGCCATCAGCGACTCGGTGCTGATTGTGCTGGGGGATAACTGGAACGGTCGCGAGATCCGCGCGCAAGGCACGCAGATTCGCTTGCAGCCCGGCGTGATCGGCGCCCAGGCCAACGCCTGGCTGGCCCCGTTTGGGCGCAAGATCGGCCCAGACCCGGCGTCGATCAACGCCTGCAAGATCGGCGGCATCGTCGCCAATAACGCCAGCGGCATGTGCTGCGGCACCGCGCAGAACACCTATCACACCCTGGCCGGCATCCGCCTGGTACTGGCCGATGGCACACGCCTGGACACCGAAGACGACAACAGCGTGGCGGCTTTTCGTACAAGCCATGGCGAACTGCTGGAACGCCTCGCCACCCTCGGTCGCGAAACCCGCGCCAACACCGAATTGGCCGCCCGAATTCGTCACAAGTACCGTCTGAAAAATACCACCGGCCTGTCACTCAATGCCCTGGTGGATTTCGACGAGCCTGTGGATATCTTGAGCCACCTGCTGGTCGGCTCCGAAGGCACCCTCGGCTTCATCAGCGCGGTGACCTACAACACCGTTATCGACCATCCGAACAAAGCTTCGGCGCTGATCGTATTCCCGGACGTGGAAACCTGCTGCAACGCCGTCACCGTGCTGAAAAGCCAGCCAGTCTCGGCCGTGGAACTGCTGGACCGCCGCAGCCTGCGCTCGGTGCAGGACAAACCGGGCATGCCGGATTTCGTACAGCATCTGTCGATCAATGCCTGCGCCTTGCTCATCGAATCCCGCGCCGCTTCCTCGTCTTTACTGCAAGAGCAACTGGTCCGGATCATGGCTTCACTGGCCGGCTTCCCGGTGGAAAAACAGGTCGACTTCACCGAAGACCCACGGGAAAACGCCCGGCTCTGGGCCATCCGCAAAGACACCTTTCCAGCGGTGGGCGCGGTCCGTAAAACCGGAACCACGGTGATCATCGAAGACGTGACCTTTCCGGTGGAACAACTCGCCATTGGCGTAAACCGCCTGATCGAGCTGTTCGACAAACATCACTACGACGAAGCGATCCTTTTCGGACACGCGCTGGAAGGTAATCTGCACTTCGTCTTCACCCAAGGCTTCAACAACCCTGAAGAAGTCGCACGCTACCAGGCGTTCATGGATGACGTGGCGCAGTTGGTGGCGGTGGAATTCGGCGGCTCGCTGAAAGCAGAGCACGGCACCGGGCGCAACATGGCGCCGTTCGTCGAGCTGGAATGGGGCAGCGATGCCTATCAGTTGATGTGGCAGCTCAAACGCCTGCTCGATCCCAACGGCATCCTCAACCCGGACGTGGTGCTCAGCGAGGATCCGCAAATCCACCTCAAGCACCTCAAGCCGCTGCCGGCCGCCGATGAGATCGTGGACAAGTGCATCGAGTGTGGTTTCTGCGAACCCGTGTGCCCGTCCAAGGACCTGACCTTGAGCCCGCGCCAGCGCATCGTGATCTGGCGAGACATCCAGGCGAAGAAACGCGCCGGCACGGACACCGCCGAACTGGAGCAGGCCTATCAATACCAAGGCATCGACACCTGCGCCGCGACGGGCCTGTGCGCGCAACGTTGCCCGGTAGGCATCAATACCGGCGAGCTGGTGAAAAAACTGCGCAGCCGTGACGCGACGAAGACGAAAACCGCTAACTGGATTGAAGGAAATTTCGCCACCACGCTGCAAGGCGCACGCTTCGCCCTGCACGTGGCCAATGGTGCGCGGATGCTGCTAGGCGCCCCCCGCCTGGCGAAACTGTCGGCTTCGTTGACGCGGCTGTCCAAAGGCCAGGTCCCACAGTGGACCAACGCCATGCCCCAGCCGGAAAAGGCCATCCGTTTCAGCCCTACCGTGTCGGACGAACGCCCGCGCGTGGTGTACCTGGCGGCTTGCGTATCGCGGGTCATGGGCCCGGCGGCCAAGGATAAAGAGCAGATGTCGCTGTATGAAAAGACCCAACGGCTGCTGGAAAAAGCCGGCTACCAAGTCGTCTTTCCCGACAATGTGGACAGCCTTTGTTGCGGCCAACCTTTCGCGTCCAAAGGCTACGCCGAACAAGCCGAGCACAAACGCCAGGAACTGATCGGCGCACTGCTGCACGCCAGCCGCGGCGGACTCGATCCGATCTATTGCGACACCAGCCCCTGCACGTTGCGCCTGGTCCAGGACCTCGGTGAGGTGCGCCTGGACCTGTATGACCCAGTGCGCTTCATCCGCACCCATCTGGTGGACCGTCTCGACTTCACTCCCCAAGAGGCGCCCATCGCGGTGCACGTCACGTGCAGCACCCAGCACCTTGGCGAAAGCCAGGCGCTGATCGACCTGGCGCGCAAGTGCAGTAAAAACGTGGTCATCCCGGAAGGCATCCATTGTTGCGGTTTCGCCGGCGACAAGGGTTTCTCCACACCCGAGCTGAACGCCCACTCGCTGCGCTCACTGAAGGACGCGGTACAGCATTGCAGCGAAGGGATTTCCACCAGCCGCACGTGTGAGATTGGTCTTACGCAGCACGGCGCAATCGACTACCACGGGCTGGTCTACCTCATCGATCGGGTCACCCAGGCCAGGGCGACCTGAAGAAAAATAGAACCCTGGCGCACGGGCACAGTCCACTGATCAAGTCCCGCAAACGCGGGACCTTCCAAAAACTGGTAGCCGTCCTGATGGCCAGCGATGCCTGGTCCCTCAGTTCAAGGAGAGACACATGAAACGCTCTGTACTGCTAGGTCTGTTCGTCACTGCCTCCATGCTAGCGTCGTCTTCGTTTGCCGCCGATCTCTGTGATACCAACCTCAAAGCCATCGAGAACGCGAAGAGCCAGTATCAGGGCTCGGATATCGAGGCTAAAGTCGAGGCCAGCGTCCAGCAAGCCAAGGCCCATCAAGCCCTGAACACCAAGGAAGGCACCGAGAAATGCATCTCCGAAACCACCCAGACCATCCAGGAGATCCAAAAGGTCAGCACAGACGGTAAAAGCTCCTGACCGCTGGGCCAACCTTCGGGTTGGCCTCAGACGCGGATTGGCGTACACTGCACATGCCTGCCGCTCCTACAGATTCATGGAGCGACAGGTTCGGGGCCGTTTAGGATTCGACGCCGGTTGCGAAACTTTAGGTGCATGCCGAGTTGGTAACAGAACTCGTAAATCCACTGTTGCAACTTCTATAGTTGCCAATGACGAAAACTACGGCCAGGACTACGCTATCGCTGCGTAAGCAGCCTTAACGCCTGAGCTTCTGGTACCTTCGGGTCCAGCAATCATTAGGGGATGTCTGTAAACCCAAAGTGATTGTCATATAGAACAGAATCGCCGTGCAGTACGTTGTGGACGAAGCGGCTAAAACTTACACAACTCGCCCAAAGCACCCTGCCCGTCGGGTCGCTGAGGGTTAACTTAATAGACACGGCTACGCATGTAGTACCGACAGCAGAGTACTGGCGGACGGGGGTTCAAATCCCCCCGGCTCCACCATTTCATCATCTAAAGACGTCCACGGACGTCTTTTTTTGTGCCTGAAACCCAGTAAATACGGGGGTTTCAGCGCCATCAAGCTCCATAGCCCTTCACGCTGATCCATTTTGAAATGTATTCCAAGGCGTATTCCAAGCCCATGGCTGGTAAATTTTGGAATACACGAACAGCGTTGGAGTACCCATGGGCGCCCAAGCCACACGCCTTTCAGACCTGAAAATCAGAGCCACCAAACCCAAAGCCAAGGACTACATACTGACCGACGGCAACGGCCTCCAACTGCGAGTCCGTACCAATGGTTCGAGGCTATGGAATTTCAACTACGTCCATCCCGTGACGAAAAAACGGATCAACATGGGACTGGGAACATTCCCCGAGCTCAGCCTGGCTCAAGCGCGAAAACGCACCGTTGAGGCCAGGGAATTGGTCGCCCAGGGACTGGACCCCAAAGAGCAGCGCGATGCAGATCGCCAAGCGAAAAAAGCCGCGACAGAGCACACCTTTCAAAACGTGGCGACGGCCTGGTTTGAACTGAAGAAAGATTCCGTAACAACCGCCTACGCCGAAGACATTTGGCGCTCGCTCACGCTGCACATCTTCCCGGATTTACACGCGACCCCAATTTCCGAAATCAGCGCTCCCCAGGTCATCAAGTTGCTTAAGCCACTTGAAACCAAAGGCAGCTTGGAAACGGTCAAGCGCCTGACCCAACGCCTCAACGAAATCATGACTTACGGGGTGAACTACGGACTCATTCATGCCAACCCCCTGAGCGGAATTCGATCGGTCTTCAAAAAACCAAAGAAAAAAAACATGCCGGCATTGCCCCCCGATGAGCTCAATGAACTCATGGTGGCGATTGCCAACGCCAGCATCAAAAGAACCACCCGGTGCCTCATCGAGTGGCAACTCCACACGATGACTCGGCCGGCAGAAGCTGCGACCACCCGATGGGCTGACATCGACTTCAAGAAGAAGATCTGGACGATCCCAGCGGAGCGCATGAAGAAACGTCGCACACACATCATCCCGCTTACGGAGCAAGCTTTGGCGCTCCTGGAAGCCATCAAGCCCTACAGCGGACACAGGGAGTACGTGTTTCCCGCCGACCGTAATCCGCGCACCCATTGCAACAGCCAGACCGCGAACATGGCGCTGAAACGCATGGGCTTTGAGGGGCGACTCGTAAGCCACGGAATGCGCTCCATGGCGAGCACCATCCTCAATGAAAAGGGTTGGGACCCAGAACTGATCGAAGTTGCGCTTGCCCACGTCGATAAGGACGAGGTACGTAGCGCCTATAACCGAGCGGACTATATTGAGCGCAGACGGCCGATGATGCAGTGGTGGAGTGAACACATCCAGGGAGCAGCTACCGGCAATCTCTCAGTATCAGCAACCATCGAAAGCAGTGATCGGAAAGTCGTCGCCATACGCTGATGAAGGACTGTCATCGGCGATATGGAACAGCGATAAATCCGGTGGTGATGCAAATCGTATTGTCGAGTTACACGAAGGTTGATCCGCGATGAGATGCAGAGGAACGGGCCGTCGTGGCCCATACCTCGGAGTCATCTCATGGCAAACCTACGCACTCACCAGAACTCACAAGACCAAGATGCTCTGAGCGCTACCTTGACGGCGCTCATGCTCGATCAGCGCCTTACCCCGTTGGAGCGCAATGGCTGGCAGGTCCTGCACATGCTTCGCACCGCTGATGGCCTCAGTCCGCTCGTGAACATGGGGCAACTGCGCCGCTATCTCACGTGTACTCCCTGTGGGCAGCGAGCGGGCGCTGCCACGGCTTGGCGCGCTTTAGCGGTACTGCGGCTTACAGGATGGATCAGCTTCGTAAGGCAACATTGCGATCTCCTGACTGGCAATGTTCAAAGCGTGCTGTATCGGGTCAATGAGCGCGCCCTAAGCTTCCATGAAGCTTGTGCTCTCGACGACAGCCTGGAGGAGCTTATGGCTACCTGCATCAGCCATGAAAACAAACAAATCAAGCATCTTGCCGAGCACGTTCTGGCGACTTCTGAGCAGACGCCTGAACATCCCCCCATTGCCATTCGGGAGCAACGGAACAAAGACGATGAACCACCGCCCTCCGCGCCATCGCGAAAGCGCCCTAGGGTCAATCGAACATCCGCACCTACTGCTTCCGCAAACAGATCGACCGTTACACGGCAGACCAAACAGACCCGCCAGATACCTCAAGAGCAACACCGTACGTATAAGACGTATTTATACAAAGAAGAACGTACGTACCGCGCGCATACGCGTGAGGAAAGCGATTCATCGTCACTCCCCCTGGCCTTGCCGCCATGCCTGGTCAGCGCCAAAGCAGACCAGCAACGAGACGTGCTAGCGGCCTTGAAACGGTTGCCGTCACACCATCGCCAGGACGTGCTGGACGAACTACAGGCACGCAGCCAAAGCGGCACAGTACGCAATGTCGTCGCCTATTTCTTCGCCCTAGCGAAGCGTGTGTTGGCCGGCGAGTTTCACTTGTGGGCCGGCCGCAAAAAACAGAATCAAGCTGGCGAGCCAGTTGCAATGCCGCCCGCACCCCGCGTTCGCACAGAAGCGCTCAAGAAGCCACCAGAGCGCTCGGCATGGCGCGAAATTGGCCGGCCACACATTGCCAACATGCGAGAAATCCTGGCCGGTCCTAGGGGGGCTGGAGACTTGGCGGCACAGGTGATGAAAGACAAAGGGTGGCAGGCGTGCCCTGCATAGGGCGGACGTTCAACGCCTGTAAACTCATGAATGTCCGGTGCTATTACCCAACATCTGGTAACACTCGATAGCCGGTTTGTGAATTGACAGAAAATGTCCGTGGGAGCACTTTCACGAGTGCATACCAGCCGTCAGGATCATCAAGACGGCGCTGCGGTTTTCCGCAGGATCCGCCCAATGACCGCATCGCTTCCGGCAGCGCGGACAGTCGACTTGAGTGTCGAAGGAAGCAAGCTATCCCATCCCACCCACGACGGGCCTCCCCCGTCCTGGGGGCAGGCCTTTCTTTGTTTTTGGAGGCCTTAATGAAAAATCGACTGGCAATGTATAGAGCCCTGAAGGCTATCAACGTGCCTGAGCAGCAAATCGAAGCAGTTATCCAAGCCATGGACTCTCATGTGCATTTATCTTCTGCAGGTAAATCCGATCCCGACATAGCCCAATTTCGGGCAGAGCTATCCCGGGTTGAGGTAAGCCTCCTTATGAATATCGGCGTGATGCTCTTCGTCGCGATGGCGACTCTCTTCGCCGCGGTCGCGTTTATTCGCTAACGAGACCGCCTTTTCCGTTGGTACCAAGAGCCACCTGTTCTAGGACAGGTGGTTTTTTCTTGTGCGCAAGTCACTTGATTTCACAGACCGTAAAGACATTTGGCCAAGGGCACCTATCGGCCAAAAGTGGGCACTCGTCAGAGGTTCTATAGACCGTCAAGGTCGCGAACTTTTTCTTGGATAAGATCTTTGCGCCAGCACAAGCGTAAAGCCCATTTTTTACGAGCGGAAGACTCCGCCACTGCCGTCAAATTTGACTAAGAGATCATGAATTCTGCCTACCTCATCAACAATTGGCTGGATCTCGTATCGCTCACCTAAAACTTGAAATATACCTTCCTTCAAGTAGTAAGCCCTGAAGATATGATGCGGTACGTCCGAGTCTTCAGGCTCAGAAAGAATAAGGCTAGGAAAAATGTATCCGACTATCCCCTCTTGAAGATAGAGATCAAGCCGCTCGTCAAAGTGCTCGATCGAGTTTCTTAACGCCCTATTCATCAGCGGGCTGTCGTCTTTTACACCAAAGACCTTCGACAGGTACTGTCCGCGATCCCTGTGAATGGTCTTCTTGTCCGTTCCCTTTACACCATCACGCGACGGGAAGAAATATCGCGATATAGCTCCAGACTGGTTGACGACGTTATGCAAGCAGTCCAGTAATAAGTCCTTCTTTTCTTGCGGATCAATTTCCCGAATTGAGATCTTCTCGATAATTTTTTCTGCAATGCTGCACGACTGGAGTGCAGAGGTCGTATTGAAGAGCATCGACTGAATGTAGAACGCCTCGTATGGCGTCCAGATACTAAATGCCCCGTTCTCCATCCCTCATCCCCCTCATCCCTCTATTCATGTTCAAAATTTAGCAGTTCATATACCGAAGAATAGTGCCTAGAGGCGCCGCTGGGTCAATCAAAGTCTCCTTCGGGTCGTTTTCTGCCCCTCGCGACAGGCAGAAATCGGCCGATTCTGTTGAAAAAGTCGGTCCCTCCAGAGTGCCTGCAAACTGACCGCTGAAAACGCCTATTTTGCGCGCCGCTACGCGAAATCTGAGCCCGGAATCCTCTGCTAAAAGTAAAGATTTCAATCTCAAGCGCGTACTTTTCTGCGGTAGAAACCATGGCCGACTTTTTCAACAGAATCGGCCAATAGCTGCCCTTCGCAGCGGGCAGCAGTCGGTGCAAAACAGGAATAATGTATCAGTATATTCGGAGCGTTTTATTAATTAGCACTTTCAAAGAACGCCTTTAAAACACACACTCATTTGGAAGATCAGTCCTCGATGTAGGTGGCTCAATACGCGACCTTATTAGAATGATAGCCATTGAGAATCAGACCAATCTTGCCGGTCCCGCCACACTCCAACTAGTAAGCGTAGATCCAATGCTTTTCCACAAAGCTTGTAAAGTAGGGCACTCATCTGGGTATAGCGGCACAAGCTGCTCAATATGGAGCCGCATCTCAGCTCTGTTCTGCAATGGCTTCAATAAGTCGCATGTACAGCTAGCTTGCAGACAATTTTTAGAGCAACTTGTAGAAAGTCCGGGTAATGCAGCGCTCCAATATGCACCAGCATCCGGACAGGTACGTAAATAGCCTAACTTTAAGCCCTTCTTATAATCGAAGAAAAGCTTAGCCTCTTGATGCCCGTTCTGCTCGGCAAACTTCAAAGCAGCAACCATAATATCGGTATAACGGGAGTTTGAATTCTCCGAGATAAAAGATAATGGCACAAGATTTTCAATTTCATGAAAGTCCAAATCCAAGTGGTGCGCGAGGACTTTTGTCAGGTCATTAGACTCACGAACTTTTACGCTGGTCGGCCCACACTCATCAGTCGGATACTTTTTATCCGAATCTGTAATACATAGGCAAAATAAATTATTGTCTCTTTGCGCTCTTTCGAATACCGCATAAGTCCGATTGCCTCCGCCATGGATAGGCCTGTACTTGCGATTAAGTGTTCTCACCGCCAAAGCCTGACTTACATACCATTTGGAAATTATTTCGTAAATATAGTGATCATTTATCTCTTCGAAGATTATTTCCAGTGGTGTTCTCAAGTTCATGTCTGCACAAAAGACCAGGGGTATGGAAATTATCTTCTGATTTCCAGCGGTGCTAAGCGTTGGAATACCATCGCCTGGAACAATATTCACATAAACTTCAACCTTTTCAAGAATCGACTCTTGTTGAGGAACTCTAAAAAACACGCTTTTATATGCAGCCCGCGCAGACTCTCCTAGCTTTACAAATTTGCTCAGGGAGATTAATGCTTGAGCGTCGCCGAGCACTAAATGGTCTCCAGAACGCACAGCGGATGCGATATCCTCAAGCGCACTTATCTCAGTAGGACTCAAATTGCCGTTAGCTACGCAGCCTTTAATAGATTCGGTAATATAAATAATCATTTAGGCCTCGTAATCAAAGAAGCCATACGGCCAATTGTGAAGAGACCCATTTTCACGATACCCACTAAACTCAACGATTGTTTGCGACGTGTTAGGCTCTTTTGAAAAAAGCACGATAGTAGAATCGTCTTTTGTTAAGACCCCCATCGCCGTCATCAGCCCGATTTTATTGACAATCACTTCACTGTGCGTTTCGATAATTAAATGCAAAATCACATCAGCTTCTTTAGCTGCGTTCACTACTGAAACTAACATTTCTGCAAGTTTCGATTGCATGCGCGGGTGTAAATGAAGCTCAGGTTGTTCAATGACGCAAGTGTACGAAAGCCCCGATATACCATTTCGACTGGGCTTATGCAGTATGGTCCAAAGCTGTATCATAATTGGAATTACTTGTGAGTAGCCAAAACCCATGTCAGCGAGATTATAAGACTCTTTGCTTTTATCGAAAGCGACTCCTAAATTTACATGACCTCCGTTGAACTGCACTACTGTTCTAAATCCAAACTCCTTCATTGACCATTCATCAAGCGCGTTTTTCTCTCGATCACTTAGATTTCGCAAAAACATTGCTAAGTTCTCGCCTTTTGAGTCAAGCTCTTTTACGCCGATATCTTGCGAACGATAGTACCGCTGCGCTGATGCACGAATAGGCTCAATATAAGAAACTCGCCTGAATGTCTGATCTAAAATCTCATCCAGATTGTAGAGTATCATTCCCGTTCTAGCTAATATCAGGAGATTTTGAAAGCGAACGAAAACTTCGTCATCCCGCTCTGTATTTAAAGTTTTGCTTTTCCAAGTGTTGGTGCTGAACATCTTTTTGAAGTTAATCAGCATCTCTGACTGCTTGCCAATAGCAGCCTTATAAACTGCGTTGGTAAGCGATTCTAGACTGGTCCGCTTATTCGAATAGACTCTTAGTGTATCTACCAGATCATCCAAAATTCCGTCGGGCCAGAATCCACTCCACCATGTTCTGTACATTTCTTCTTTTGGTGAGTCACTTTTGGCGCGAATGAGAGGAAGCAACCTGACTGCTGAGCTGTACGTGTAACTATCGCAATATCGGCTGTGATTTTCACCATTAATAATTATTGAGCTAATTTTATTTGATTCGTTGATATCGATTTTAACTAAGTTCCCTTCGATATCTAGATCAATTCCAGCAGTTCTCGTAAGACCATCCTTCCCCAAAGACGCTAGTCGCAGATTTACCGTGATATTAGAGGTGCTACGATCCCGAGAATTTACCTGAGCTCTGATCGGTCTATGGTAAATTAGCTCAGGGACGGTCAACCCAAATGAAAAAACGATTTCTTTTTCGCCTTGCTTTCTAATAAGTGCTTGATCGAAATCACCGAAATCGACATATTTCCCGAACCAGAGAATTGAGCTTCGAGTCGTGGTTTCAGCACTTTGTTTTAGAAGAGGGAATGTCCGAAGAAAAGTACTCTTACCAGAACTGTTTTCGCCCAGAAGAATAGTTATCGGAGAGAGTTTTACCGTACCTGTATCCTTTAAGCTTCTGAGGTTTTTTACTCTGAATTCGGTCAACATTCTGTACGTCCCTTGTGATAATTAGCCGTGAGCGTGAAATAATTTGCACTTGGTCTTGGTTACGGTTCGACTCTGCGGACGGCTGGAAATCTCCAACTATCATTACCGTTTTCTCCCACTTTTGGCTAGTGGCCAAATGACCTCATCGCAAAAAAAATGAGATCAGGCAGAAAATTTGGCCATGACGTTTCTAGCATATGTCCGTCAAATGTAGCTAAACCTTCGGAACGTCTGTTTAACGGAATCTATTTGCACCCCATTGACAGATCGATCGGCTCTCGCCGAATTCGAGCCATCATGGATGGCAGCTTAATGGCCGGTTGCTGACCGTCAGGAGATGGCTGTCATCGATACAATTTGACCAAGCGCTGAATCTGCTTTTGCCCATTGGCGGAATCTGACGTGGCAGTTTTATTGCGTGGGCTTAACAATCTCGCCCACGCGACGATAACCCCAATGCCAGATACAGAGCATGGTGCTGGCGTCGCGCAGCTTACTGGAACGGCAAAGCCCAGACGATTGGGATCATCACATCGATCTAGGCAAAAAAACCGACGACCGACGACTACCCAAAAACCGAGGTATCGGAAAAAAGAGTCATGACCACCTATTGCTTGCAGCGGCGAGGCATAGCCAAGCCTCATAGACTATAGTAGCGTTCTGCCCACGCACCGGGATGGATCGGGGCAAAACCCTTAAAGACCAGCATTGAACAACCCAGCGAAAGCGGCATTGCATCTACCTAGCTATTGCTTAACACAGAGACCTCCCATGGAAGAAGAAATAAAAAAAATTGCCGACTTGGCTGAAGAACTAAAACAGCTAATAGATAGCTTTATTGTTTTGATTGCGGACACTCCAATAAATAAAAAAATGAGGGACTCATTCGATACCTTTTATTCACATTTAAGCAAATTACATATCGCAACTGAATCGAATAATTCTGACAACATTACGAAAGCCGCATCGCGCGCTTCCACCTATGGCCAACTGATCGGGCAGGAATCGGCGAAGCTAGCGAACGTCGAACTTAAAGAGCAAGGAAGGGCCATACTTACCAAAGCAGTCGCTCTCAAGGCAGTAGCGGAAAATAGCACCATCAACTTAAAACCCTTAAATAGCTCCCCCTTCAGTAATGGCATTCCAGGGCTGCTTAATCTCTCTAATAATGAAAAGCTTAAATCAATTTATGACGAACATGAAAAGCATGATCAAAGAGTCAAAAAGCTTCTAAACGAAAACGAGCTTAGAATAGCAAGCCTAGAGCAGAAGCTAAAAAACCTCGAAGAAACCGCGCAAGGTGAGATAGACAAAATTACTTTGGCTTACTCAAACGGCCTCGATGAGGTCGGGGGGAAAAAGACAGAAATAGACAATATACTTGGCCATGTTTCAGGGAGAGCAATCGCAGGCGATTATGCAAAGAGTGCTGCCGAAGAAAAATTAATGGCTGATTGGCTGCGAAATGGCTCACTACTTTGCATGGCTTTTATTGCTAGCTCTTTAGGTTACTCGTTCTGGGAAACAATCGGCACAGCTTTTGATTGGCAGAAATCATTGTTCAGAATCACTTTGACCTTCTTGCTTTCTGTGCCTGCTGCATATCTAGCAAGAGAGTCTGCCAAGCACAGGGAACAACAGTACCAACACTTGCAAACGTCTCTTGACTTAAAAGCATTATCTCCGTTCGTGGCTTCTCTTCCAGACGAAGAACAGCACAAAATAAAAATAGCTATTGCCTCAAAGATATTTGCGGCCAGAGATTTCACTAAAGTCGGCGCCGACCCTTACCCCCTCAACACACATGAAATAATTATCGAGTTAATCAAGAAACTAGATATTTCGAAGGCCAATACCAACGCCGATTCGAAGCCAGGTTCGCAGTGACTTGCTCGCCACTGCGGTATTAGTTTTCGGCTCGATGGCTGCTATGCTTTGGATTTTTCGAAAGGAGTCGAAGCGATGCCCACTGAATACTCTCCCTGACACCCTTGAACGCATATACGAAAGCCAGCTCGCGCTTGAAGCAGCCTTGATGGAGGTTGCGCTGTGGGTTGAGCAGGGCGGGTCAGCAGACGTCGGCGAGAATATGCGCAGCACGCTGGACCTGATTGGCGAGAACGTCGGTCACATCAAGCAGGGCCTGGCCAAGCTGACACTTCAGCACCGCGACGGCGCCTGAGCGTCGTCACTATAGACCAAGCTATTTTTCAATGACGACTCTTGTTTATCACTTCAATCGAACCGATAAATTTTACCCGGTGCTGGTAACGCAGACCTCTCTCTAATCACAGCTGAGTCACTGATACCTGGCACTGCTACGTTACAAGCTACAAGCACCGCCTTCGTTCGAAACCGAGGGCGAGGAAATAGCTGTTTTTGTCAGCGAGGAAATGGGCTGGACGATGGTCGCTAGAAATTTCTGGCAACCACCTGAGGGCTTGGAACAACCAGCGCTCGGCAACCCCGTGACTGGGGAGTTCATCATCATTCAATATCACACATCTGCCCTCTTAAAGTATCAGGGCATCCCTAGCGTGATGGCTCCAATAACTTTCGGAATGGCGCTTTCCGGCCGGCTCGCCTACATGCAAAAGTGAGTCGAAGAGATTGCTTACCTTTATAGCCGCCGCTTTGACATGCTTGACCCAACGTCCACTTCTACGAAAAGCTCGCCACCGAAGACTTGGTACTTCAGATGAAACGGGTGGCGGATGAGATCTTTATGAATGAATGGAATCGCCTTGTAGGCGGGTGGCAGGAGTTTGCTGACAAACACATCATTAAGGTGTGTGGAACGCAAGAGATCGATAATCAGCCGGCTGGGGCGACCAAAACGCATTTGATCAATATGAGGGAGGAAGATCCGGTTTTTTTAAGGCGCTCACCGACCTTAGAAACTCGTTCGTTCACCACTTCCCGGTCGCCGAGGCTTACGGCTTGATTGGTGTGGACCACATAACCGTCAACACTCTGCATGTGCAAAATGGAAATTTGAATAACATGCGATTGATTGGAGTGTTGCTGGAGGATCTTGTGAAATCGTTTAACCGCTTCATGGTTCGTACCTTCGGCGAGCCAACCGCGGGCCACCTGCCACACTACGCCTTTAAAACAAAGGGCGCTCCATGGGCTCCCTTGTCGTTTGTGCTGCACACGTTCAATCTTCATCATCCTCTGGCACCGACACTGACCCAGACTCCATCGCCTGCAGCCACTGGGCGTCCCCTATCAAGGGAGGCGCCGCGCTCTATTCATCGAGGCCTTTTGAGGGGCTGCTTTTGGCCGATTCAGGTGAAAAAGTCGGCTCGCGCAAAACGCTCGAATATTGATGGATGAAAATACCTCTTTTGCACGCTCCTACGTGAAATCCGACTCCTGAACTTCTGCCCAAAACTCAGATTTCAATCTCAGGCGCGTACTTTTCTGCAGAGGAAACCGAAGCCGACTTTTTCAAATCGGCCAGGAGCGGTCATTTGCGACCAGATTCTTACCCGTCAAGAAAGCTGGTCATACCGGAATGCACATCCAGTAAGTACGTGGGTTGGTTGATAATCTCCGCTCCAGCCTCGACTGCGACCGCGCTCAGAGATCAGATGTAGGTTCTTTCTGGCCCGCGACGACACCACATACATGAGCTTCTTAGCTGTCTCGGCCTGGTTCGGATCGCTGAAATGGGGAACCATCCCTTCTAGCAGGCCATAGGCGATCACTGCGTCATACTCAGCGCCCTTGACCCCGTGGATCGTCGATACGGTGATTCCAGTCCGGTCCGCAAAGACCTTCCTGAACATCGCCAATTCAGCGATCGCCTCAGCGCCTTCCTTGATGAGCTTGTCAATGCGCTTCTGCGAGCATTCAAAGAAAGCGTCGTGATGCTCCTGGAGTGCCGCGCAGGTGTGGCGATCGATTCCAAAAGTGGAACATAGCTGGTCGAAGAACACCCGGAGGAAGACCAGGCCATCGGTTTCGGTGATGGTGATGGCGTTGCAGGCGCGCAGCAGTGTCTTGCGGTCCAAACCTGGAACCTCGACACCGGCCTCGCTGAGGTCAGCGATTATCTCTCCCGCCCATCGCATCCGGCGTACATAGAGCTGTGGGGACGCCTCCGTCAGAATGATCCGAGCTAGCTTGTACCAGAAATTGTCGACGTCGCGCGCAAAGGGCACCATGCCCGGGCCGTCAAACGAATAAGCCGGAAGCGCCGCGACCAGCCTGCGTGTCATGCTTGCGAGATGGACCCACCAAGGCGCAACGATACAGACCTCATGCTGAGCGATCCCGAGCGTTTCGACGTTGAATTTGATGAGCCTTACAAGCTCTTCCTCCAGCGCGTCGCGGTGCGTCTGGTGATCGAAGGACACCACGCTCGCGTAGTCTTTGTCCCTCCCCACCGCCTCGATCTTCGAAGGCCAGACGTTGTAATTGCCGAAATAGCTCACAATGCGCGATGACGACCGGTAATTGTCTGACAGCTCCATTTCATTGAAGGTGATGCCGCACTGCGCCCCAAAGTCCGCCGCCGTAATCGCATAGCCGCCAAGCGAGCCATAGATTGCCTGATTAGGATCGCCTACCACGAAGGCGGACGCACCGCGTTTCGACGCTTTCAGGATCGACGCGAGGATCGCATATTGGATTTCCCGCGTATCCTGAAATTCATCGAGGAGTACGCATTCGAAGATCGAACCCAGCAGCACGCTGATCGACGGATTATTCTCGATGAGTTGATAGGCGTAGAAAAGGATCAGTTCAAAATCGACCTGCCGCTCGGTACGAAGCGCCTTCCAATATGCCTGCAAAACTTCCCTAATTGCTTCATGTTTGTCGGTCTTGTTGCATGTCAGGACATAGCCGTCCGGCTTGAAATAATATGCGCAGTCGAAGCTGCTGAGCTTAGTGCCCTGCACCGCGCTGCAGAGTTCCTCGTGCATTCGTTCGGTGTCATGAGCATTGATCACCCGGAAACCGTGCTCGAGCGCCGAGTGATAGATTCCGTAGGGCTTTAAGATCCATTCGAGACAGAAGGAGTGGATCGTGCCAATCCAAAGCTGGCTCGTATCAACACCAAGCTGCTCGATCCGTTCGTGAATCTCATCCGCAGCCCGGTGCGTGTAGGTGATCGCGACGACGCGTTTTTTGTCCGACTTAAGCTCCGACAACAGGCGGGCGATCTTGTAGGTAAGGGTTCTCGTTTTACCGCTCCCCGGGCAGGCAACGAGGAAGACGCTGCCTGGATGCTCGATGGCTGCGACTTGGGCGTCGTTCAGATCTTTCCTGTCCCAGACAAACATCTAGAAGCTCGCCAGGATCGTGTTGATCCCGTCGGCCGGAAAGGCCTGTAGCATTTCGGCGCGGACCCCTGCAAAGTCGATCTCGCCGCTATAGTAGCGTCTGATTTGCGCGCGCATCGCGTCGATGTCCACTGCCGCGTGTAGTTGTGACTCCGCAAGGACCGAGACCCGATAATCCAGCACACGCGCCCATGTCTGGATGGATACCGGGAGATGTGCTTGGAAGATGGCGTCGAGGATGTAATCCGGAATGACAGTTTCTGGCGTGATCATTCGCCCCAGGATGATGGCGAACCACCCCTTTCCTGCGTAACGTGCCATCGTCAGCACGCGCGTCCCGAAACGTGCGATGTCGCCCGATTCCAGCTCCATTTTAGACGTCGCGATGGTGCCGCTATCCTTATAGACGTCGCCCAGCACCGAAACGACGGTGCCGACATTGCCGGCGGAAACGAAATCGACCTCGAAAGTGTGGTCGGCGAAGTGCGCCGTCAGCCAAGGATTCCCGTCACACAACTCCTTGAGCACTGCCTCGCGCTGGAGTCCAGCGATCTGTGACCCCAGTGCCTTCTTCTTTGCGGCCGCCTTATCGTCACTGTCGAGTATGTCCTTGGTCGTATCGATAAACGCGCGGTCAAGGTCGGTGATGATCGCGCAGCGCTTGCGGATGCGCTCGTTATGGAAAAGCACCGCAACATTCTCGAAGCCGGTGCTACGGATGTTGATCAAGCTGATCCCCAGCTCGTCCAGGCTGAGCCCGAACACTTTTTTAACGAGGATCGGGATGAGGATCTCCTCGGCGTCGCCCTCGACCAAGACCACGCTCTTGGCGAAGAGCAAATTGCTGCGGACCGCATCGAGGTAGCGCTGGATATTGCCAATCTGGACGGCGTCAAGTCCCGCAGATGGCTGAAACACCTCGCATCGTCCGTTCTGCCGGCCGAGGATGTTGATGTTCACGACGTTGTTCACTTCGGATATGTGGGTCGAATGGGTCGAATAGATGATCTGGGTGTCATCAAAGTTCAGCCGGTCAAACAGCGTTTTCTGGATATGGGTGTGGATGTGCGCCTCCGGCTCCTCGATCACAAGGAAATTGGCGAAGGACTCTTTCTGCTTCTGATATTTGAACTCGAGCAGCCTCAACGTCAGGTAGATGAGGTTTGCACCGCCCAGGCTCAGCTCGTGAATCGCGCCCTCATATTCTTCCTCGCTCTCGCCCACAAACAGCTTGAGCGACTGGAACAGGCGGTCGGCCTCGTCGGACAGATCCGAGCGGATCGAAAGTGATCGCGGGGAGTAGGTCTCGCCTGCCGCATCGGTAATGGTGTCGCGGATATCGGTGCGGATGGTTCCTACATCTGGTAGGCCCTCGATTGCATCATTGAGCCCTTTGACGAGCGCGGTGATTGGCTCGAAGCTCTGCGGATCGATCTCACCACTTCGACACTTGAGCAGAGTTAGGAGCGGGTTGGTGCGGTTGTTCTGAAAGTCGGAGACCACATCGCGCAGTGCTTGCACGAAGGTGAAGCACACTTCGCGGGAGATCGAGAGCATGCCCGGGATGACGCCCCCGATAGCGGGGTTCGTCTGTTCTTGGGGAAATATTACCGCGTCGAAGTCGCCAGCCAGTTGCCTATAGGTTTCGGGATCGAGGAAGTTTGCGGTGCTCTTGCCGGTAAAGATCGTTTCATAATCCGAAATGGTGATCTTCGAACGTGCCTCAGCGAGTCCTACCGTATCACCGGCGGCAAGGTCCGCCAGGGTCCGCCGGACTGACGCCTTGGGGCGGAAAATAAGGTTGTAGGTCGCCTTGCCGATCGCACCGTCGGCGATGTTACCAGTCCCATGGAGAAAGAGGGACTGAATCGCCTCGTCTTGGGATACCTCGTCGAACTCGAGGCTAATGACTATCCAGTGACCGCGCCAGTCGCCAAGGCCCCGGTGGAAGTCCTTCTCGTCGAGCCTATAGGCCGCGCGCAGCAGCGTGTCGTCTAGCAAAAGACGCAACGCCCGGAACAGGTTTGTCTTGCCTGACCCGTTCTCGCCTATGATCGTGTTAACGCCCTTGTTGAAGACTACATTCGCGCATTCGAAATTCCGGTAGTTGACGAGTTGTAACTTTGAAATATGCACGAATAACGTACCCCGTTTAGCCGTAGCTCGTTATTTTAGCCTGCCCAATCGAGCTGGAGCATTGTGCGCTCCCGTGGTTTGGTGGTGAAGATGCGGCTCAATCGCTTAGCAAAGCACCGATCGAATCCTGCATTGTAGGCGGACACAAGCGCCGCCGGCGCTGCAAAGGCTGCAGCCCCTGCGATGTTGATCGGGAATAATCGGAGTAGACCACGATATTGATGATGACGGGGAAGTCCAAAACTAACTCTACTGCCAGTGAGTGGCTGCTCTTGGCCGATTCTGTTGAAAAAGTCGGATTTACCGCTCGCCTGAACTCAGGCACGACCATCGCCTAAGGAACCGAATCACCACACTGAGTGGTTTCTCGGCCCTTCGTTGGCCGTTGCGGCTCAGTTAGTGGGTTAATTTGAGGTTTTTTGCGGAGTGCAGGCGCACCTATCCCGTGGCGGGTGGACCTTGAGAGGCAAATTTAGCCAGCCGTCGCAGGTTCTGTACCGTAGCGGCCAGCGTGAATTCATCCGTCCCGCCACTCATGCCACGTAGTCTCAGGCGATCCAATTTCAGGATGCGCTTAAGGTGGGCAAACAACATTTCGACCTTCTTACGTTCGTGGCGAGAGCGCAGGTACGCAGGTGTCGTTGCGATTCGCCGCGCCACATCGCGCGCGGCTTCATGGACGCTGCGGGCGATCTTGCGGAACGCAGTGTTTGGGCAGCACTTGGCTTTCATCGGACAGGCAACGCAGTCGGTCTGCCTGGATCGGAAGATGATGGTGTTGGCTTTGGTGACGTGCGAACGCTCGTTCTTGAAGGCTCGCCATTCGCTACGTAATGCATTGCCATCCGGGCAGCAGTACTCCTCAGTCTCTTCATTCCAGCGGAAATCGTTGCTCGAAAAACTGTCGTTTTTGCGCTCGGTTTTGTCCCACACCGGCACATGTGGCTCGATGTCTTTTTCCTCCACCATCCAGGCCAGCATTGGCGCGGTACCGTAAGCGGTGTCGCCAATCAGGCGTTCCGGCTTGATGTCGAACTGCGCTTCGTCCCGTTCGATCATCGTCTTGGTGCTCTCGACTTCTGCGGTTCGATGAGCCGGTGTGGGTTCCACATCCATGATCACGCCGTGCTCGGTATCGATCAGATAACTCGTGGAGTAAGCGTAGAACGCTGGACCACCTGGAGCTACGGTCCAGCGGGCTTGAGGATCAGTCAGCGATAGGCGCTTCGGTAGCGTTTCGGCCAGAGCCTGTTCATCAAGGGCTTCAAGATACTCACGCACGGCGCGGGTGCTCAGGGCCGGATCGCTCCAGTTGACCGGTTCATCGCCCGGTACACCGCGCTGCCGGCTGGCATCCGCTTTGATGATGCTGGCGTCCACGGCAAAGCCTTCGCCCTTCACCAGGCCGGCGTCCATGCAGCGACGCAGCACTTCATTGAACGAAACAGATCGCTGTCCCGGAAACGGCCGTGTCTATTTTTGGAAAAGGTCGAGTGATTGGGGACTTCATCTTCAAGGCTCAACCGGCAGAACCAGCGATATGCCAGATTCAAATGGGCTTCTTCGCACAGCCGACGCTCTGAACGAATGCCGTAGCAATAGCCCACGATCAGCATGCGGATCATCAACTCAGGGTCAATCGAAGGACGCCCAATCGGGCTGTAAAAATCGGCGAGGTAATGGCGCAAGTCGCTCAGATCGAGGCACTGATCAATACTGCGCAGAAAGTGATTGGCTGGGATGTGATCTTCACGGTTGAATGAGTAAAACAGCCGCTCCTGCCCACTCGATAACTGTCCCATCATGCTGCCTGCTTCCCTGCTTCCCTGCTGGCCAATGCAGAGATTTTGCCGCAGGCCAGACAGGGGAGCTACTTTTTCAACAGAATCGACCGAAACCGGCCAGAAAGGGGCAGTCGCCGCCCTCAAAACGGCGACTATCGCTATCAGGTATTCAGGCTTCAGCCGTAAGGCTATGCCTCGGTGAATCCAGTAGCGCCTAAATAGTTTTTTGCAAGCGATTCTGCTTCCTTCGCCGCTCTGACGATGCTGATCTCGTCATTTTGGACTTTTGTTTTCACGCGCAGATAGATACCGAAGGATTCAAGAGTTTCGCCTGCAGCGCGGAGCTCGCCTTCAATGATCGCCTCCACCACCCCCTTGTTGCCGTAGCGGTCATGCAGTCGTTTGTGCGCTGCTATTTCAAGCGCTTCGCCAGCAGTTCCGGAAACTTTCTTCGTGAGACTCGTCAACATGATTGAGTTCCTTACATGTGTTGGGTTGTTGGTGATACCACCGATGAGGATATTGCCCTTGTCTGATAGGGGTTAGAATCCCACGATCACAGCATCGAGAAGATACCCTTGACAGTTGCTAAGGAATCAGAAATCGAATCCGCCGCCATCAGCTTGATGGACGCAAAACTTCAACTGCTGCTTGCGATTACCTGGCAGCATGGGGAAGGCGATGGGCTAACGCGTCTTGACGACTTGGCCAATTCGGTCAAGGAGAAAGTTGCCGGATGCTCGGAAATCTTCGAATCAGATAGAGATCAGGAAATTGCCGGACTACAAATTCTCGACGCGCTTCAGGAAGCTCGTCGGCTGCCTGAGGCAGAGCGAGTCGGCCACCTCTTGGATGGCTGGGCGATCCTGCCCACGAACACAGACTTGGCCCAGTTACACCGGGAAACGGCAGCGCCTTACCAGATAGCTAGGACTCTTGTGGCAGAGGCCAAGAGAGACTTTGAAGCTCGAGTTGACCATAGAGCGATAGCGGCAACGTTGCGTAGGTGTATTAGCGCGCTTGGAAAGCAGGAGCAATTCCCGTTTTATGTGCCTGCGCTAGCAGCATGCTTTATGGAGCTGGCCAGACGTCCGGGGCATGTAACTGACGAAGAGATAACACTTGAAGTTGCACGCTATGAAAAAGAGGCTGAACGAATAGCGGCGGATAAGCAACGGATTAAGAGGAATGAGATCGTAGCCGAACTGCTACCTGCTGCAGAGCGTATCTGTCTTCAGATTGACCAAAGCTACTCTTGGGGTGACCTTGCGATTAATGCAAGGGGGATAACAAGCTTAAGTACTCTCGGAATATACACGCAACTAAACTACTACGGCCTAGTCACTGACGCCCATTTCTCGCCTAAATATGTAAAAACGCCAATAATCCCAGCTGATACATTTCATAAAGAAATGACGATTTGGTTTTTGCGAGTATCGACTCTCATGTATAGCGGGGATGATCGAGAGACTCGGATACTTCGGCGCAGTATTGTCGATTCGGAGCGAGCGGATGTTCGTGTATATGGCAAGCGGGTGCTGGACTCTCTTGTACTGCTCGTTCCTCTCGATGATGAAGAGAACGATATCGAAAAGCAACTTGCGCTTTTGCTCATCAAGCTCGACTCGTCGTGGCGAAGACGTAATGTTGATCTGGTAAAGTCCGCAAGGTTTCTTGAAAAGCTGCCTGTGAGTCTTCGTGATCTCGTAGTGAGCCATGGAATGCGCCGGAAGGTCATAAGGACAAAAAAGACGCTTCTATTTTGTCTAGCAGGTCTTATTGCTGAAAATGTTTATAGGTACCGACATAAACATGTAAAATTGCTGGAAGCTAACGGAAGACGCACTAGAGCAGATATTGACGAGTATGTCGCAGATTTATTGAAAGAGCATGGCTTCCAGTACAGCGCCGAAACCCTACGCAGAAAGCGATCCCAGTGGCGGCGGGAGTTCCTTGAGAGAGTGCCTGAGATATTCGGCCTTGGCGATGCTTAATCCTTCAGCTGCCTGACGGTGTATCCAGTAGATAGCTGTCGGGCACCTCCGGTGTAATGCTGCCCATTGCTCATGCCGGACGCCTGCTCTTGGCCGTGAGCCACCGTCCTCGAAGGGCCGCTATGGGTCCTAACTATCCCATTGTGACTGCTAGTTATCATCCGCCCCAGACCTTTGACAGAAAGCTCTCGGTCAACCTGGATATCAACGTCGTCGACTTGCTCGCGCGATTCCCGACGTTGATCGGCAAGGCAGCTCCGTGCTCCGCCTTCCCCACAAGCTCCCTGCGCAGGCATGGCATGGGAACCATGCCGCGCCTGCGCAGGGAGCCGACAAGGCCGAAGGCCGCGTCAGTACCACAGGCAATGAATAAATATGCACCTACCGCAGACGGCTTTTGCCCACGGACGCGCAAGTCATGAACCGGGCCGTCACTGCAATCCGCAGTGACGGCCCCGCCGCCGCCCCAACATCACGGGCAAATCTTGAATCCTAAAGAGTGCGGCATACATGATGATGCCCCCATACACTGGCCCAGCAAAAACCTAAGACGACAGGTTCGAGAGTCGTCATCCAACAGCGCAAAACTCCTGCAAGCGCTGATCCATCAGGATGGAGTTAGCCAGGTATGCAAGGTTCCAAAAGCATACCGACCCATACCCGTGGGCGGAGCCGCCTTTGTCTATCGGATTTATTCCGTGATATGCCGCTACTGCACCGTCCTAGGCAGCGGTCCTTTGCGCAATGCCGACTGCTTCCACTTAACAATCCCATCCATTTCCTTGGAGTACTCATCAACACTAAAAACCAGCTCATCCCGCTCCATCTCCGTCCGATCTTCCAGCAGGAAGCAGGACGGACGTCTCAGTCGAGACACTGGTGTTTCCTGAACACCATGCCCCTGCCCTTCGGGGATCTCGCCTAGCGAGTTGGCACCAACACTTACCAATGATTTTCAGGACAGGACAACAACACAGTCAAAGCCTGTGAGCGTGAACGGTATATGGACGATTTGACCTACACCCTGCGGCAACTTTGCCGGCGCAATCGCGATGGCAGTCACAACACCCAGGCCGACCGTATCCGCTCATTGGGGCTGATCGCCCGCCAACTGCGCGAGTCAGGTTTCCGACAGATGAGAGCCCCCTCGCTCAAAGGCAAACACGTACTGGCACTGCTGGATCGTTGGCAAGGCGAAGGCCTGTCACCTGGCACCATCAAAAATCGACTGGCGCACCTTCGATGGTGGGCTGAAAAAATCGGCAAGGCTGGCATTCTCCCCGCGGACAACACGCAGCTGGGTGTGGCCGACCGGCGCTTCGTCACTAACGTCAGCAAAGCCCAGGAACTGGGAACAGACCTTGGCAAGATCACCGATGCCCATGTGCACATGAGCCTCCAGCTTCAGTCGGCGTTTGGACTACGCCGTGAGGAAGCGATCAAGTTTCAGCCCAAGTATGCGGATCAAGGAGATCACATTCTCCTCAAGGGCTCATGGACGAAGGGTGGGCGTGATCGTTCTGTGCCGATCACTACTTCGCTACAGCGCGAGGTGCTGAATGCGGCACATCAGCTAGCGGGAGCCGGATCACTAATCCCGGCTCAGAAAACGTATATCCAGCAGAGAAACACCTACGATGGTCAGTGCAAGGCAGCAGGCCTGAGCCACATGCATGGGCTACGTCATCATTATGCACAAATCCGTTACTTAGCTTTGACAGGGTGGAAGGCTCCGGCGGCAGGAGGAATCTTTTCCAAGGAATTGACCCCAGCGCAGCGTTCTCAAGACCGTATTGCTCGACAAATTATCAGCCGTGAACTCGGGCATGAGAGAACACAAATTACTGCGACCTACCTCGGACGATAGCTCAAGGCTTTCGACGTCAATGAGCCGTAAGAGTGCGTCCCCCACTCCGCGCCTCGTTGGCGCCTCGACTTGACCAAGCGTATTTCCAGCCAATACGGATATGCGTAGTGACGCATTTAATCTTTCTACGCTTGCCGGTTGCGTGTCCTATGGACACGAGGCATCGAATGCCTGCTCGGCGAGCATTCCCGGCTTCGGTCACCTGAACGACCCTGCAAGCTTGGATAACTGAGGGCGTCGCAGAAGCCGCCCGCTGCCCGTAGGGAATGCCAACTAATCCGGCTCGCCCGCCTCACGCTTTGCCCACTGACAAGTCTGTATCGGCGCTTCGAAGCCAAGCACTCATCCATATTCATAAGTGCTGCTTCATGTCGTCGCCAAGCGAATACCTCCCTTCCCTCTCGACAGGAGCAATTATGTTCTCACTGTTCCATCGCAAGCTTCGGCGTGCACTCGACCCTAGGGCTGCAGCTAGCCCAACATCACCCGCCGGCCTAACCACTCCCCAATCTGCGGAATCACTCTTGGCCGCTCCCCGCAGACAAAAGTTGCTGAGGCAGATCTGGCAGTGCACCGCCATGTCCCGCCCTCAATTCGATGAACTTTATCTCGACCCAATTAGACGATACGCCGAGCTGGTTCAACTTTTCCCTGCATCCGAAAGTCAGCCCCACGCTTACTCCGGTGGGATGCTGGACCATGGCCTGGAAGTAGTTACGTACGCTCTAAAAATTCGCCGATCACGATTACTGCCCCCAGGAGCTCCACCAGAAGTTCAGATCATCCAAACGGAAGCGTGGAATGCCGCACTGGCATACGCCATTCTGAGTGAAAACCTTGGCAAGATTGCGATTGATCTCCACGTCGAATATTTGGATGGCTGCGCCTGGCACCCATGGCACGGACCGCTGACTCGACCTTACCGAGTACGATACCGAAAAGACCTCGATTATCGACTGCGCGGCCCCGCATCCAGCCTGATGATCCACCAGCTATTAAGCAGCGAAATCTTGGACTGGCTTTCCGCTTTCCCTGAACTGTGGGCCTCGCTCATGGCCCGCTGGTCTGGACATAGCGAACATACCGGCGCACTCGGCGCGATCATTATTCAAGCCGAACAAGCTTTAGTAACCAAAGCCCCTGCACAGACCGCCACGGCAGCTGAGAGCCATAAGCCAGCGACCATCGCCACACAATCAGATCCATCACTGCCAGATACACCATCAACCGACTATTTCGACTCATTAACGAATCGAATCGGCGAGCCTCCCAAGTGGCCTGAAGATTCCGACTCCGTACCTTTCACCGAATCAGCCCTCTCAGCAGAAGAACCGTCCGAGTCAGACAAGCATGCGAAGCCAAGCGGCGAACACTTCATGGAGTGGCTGATCGAAGGCGTACGCACTCACGAGATCATCATGAATGAAGACCAAGCGCTGGTGCACTCCGTCGAAGACACTCTCTTCTTAGTCACTCCTGGAATATTCCAACGCTACGCGAAAGCATTCCCTCATCCCGCCTCCATCTCGAAAAGACAGGGGCAGCCTGACTGGGAATGGGTTCAAAATCGCTTTGGAAAAATGAAGCTGCACCGCATACAAGCGAACGGTCGTTGCATCTGGAAATGCGAGCTCAGCAGTGCACGCAGAACACGTTTTTTACACGGCTATCTCTTGAAAAAGCACTATGGCTTGATAAGCGACTCGTCCCTCAACAACCCGAATCTGAAGGTGGTGACGCCAGGCAGCGAGAAGCCTCACACAACATTAGGAAACACTCGTTAACCGGTTTCCTGATTGACAGCAAACGGCCTCAGGGGCATTTTTGATATGCATCTCGCTGATTCGCTCAGCACTAGCCGCCAGGATCTTCAAGACGGCGCTGCGGTTCTCCGCAGGATCCTTCATATGACCGCATAGCTTCCGGCAGCGCGGACAGTCGACTTGATGTCGATGGAGGCATGACTTTCCCACCCACGACGGGCCTTTCCCGTCGTGGGGAAGGCCTTTTTTTGTTTTAGGAGGCCTTAATGAAAATGGAACTGGCGATGTATCAGGCACTGCGCGCAATCGACGTGCCTGAGCTCAAAGCTGAAGCCGTTATCCAAGCATTGGAATCTGACATGCTCACATTACTCGCGACGAAAAGTGATCTCGCAAGCCTCGCTGCTGAAATTGGCAAGGCGACTGCTGAGATCGCGAATACTAATCATCGGCTGACTGCAGAGATCGCTAAATCTGATCTTAAGTTATCCATTCGCATGGCTTCCATGCTCGCAGTCACGGTCGGCATCTTGATCGGGGCGATGAAAGTTTTCTTATAGTTTTCCTCAGCGATTACTGGAACCATCAAAACCACCTGTCATTCGATAGGTGGTTTTTTTGCGGCTTCTTCAGCGATATATGGACACGTGTGGTGAAACGGCGGGCAACATCAAACAGGGACTGACCAGGTTAAAGGACGGAAGTCAGGCGTGGCACCCTCTGCAGGGGCCACGGATGGGCAAAGGTTAGAGTGGCCGCCGGCGGCCCTTATGATTTCTCGCAATAGCAGTTCTCGACCGGCCGAAGTCGGCCAGAAGCGGCCTAACCTGCGTGACTCGCCCCCTTTCACTGCATTTAAGGTCAGTCACCTTTTTTGTGTTTATGTACTTCCAGATCAGGATGTTTGGGTTTGTTTTCTTCAGTAACACGACGGCGCTGGTCCTTTTTGCCGGTGGATTCAGCGATCGGTTTGGGGCCGGGTTTAATACTCATGTGTTCAACTCCTTCGATTGATAACGGGTCTGTAAGTAAAGCCGTACGCATGGACAGTGGAGCTACGGGGCGACCAACTCGGAAAGCTTGGCCGCGATATCTGCAAACGTATCTTCGGCAGTGCTCAGGCCGCTTCTCGAACCGAGTAGAGGACTGACTTCGCGCAGCGATTCGTATGTTGTGTCGTGAATGATGGGAACCAGCAGATCCCTTGCGAGGAGCGCGGAAAGCTCTTTGTCGGCGATGCCTTCGGCTGCTAAGCGGCGCAGCAAAGCAGGGGTGACCAGCACAATTCCTACTCGAGACTTCGCCAATCCCTTATCAATTTCACGCAGTAACGAAGAGCCTAGAAGGACATCTTTCTCGCTGAACCAAACGGAAACACCGAGCGATTCGAGTACATCATGCAGCTCCTTCGCGGATCCTTTCCGGTCGTCCCAGGCGTGACAAAGAAAGACGTCACGTAGATCAGGTACTGTCGCACGCCTCTCGACATTTTCGCGTACCGGTGTGAGCGTTCGTACCTCGGCGGAGGTGTAGGCCACAGAGGATCCGGGTTTCGACCAGCGCGGCTTTGCGCTGCTGGATGAACCGCCGCTACTGCGACCACCCCCGCCATGAGACGGGGACGAATAGGATGGTGCGTAGGACGAGGATGAATACGATCGCGATCCGTACCCGCTATATCCGCTACCACATGCGGGACACGCCGCTCTTGCGCTTGCCGAACGATGACCATGTACCGGTGCTGTACATCTAGACATGTCGTAAACCTTCCGTTTGTAGCTGCTCGCCCAAGAGATGATTAAGCAGCGGCTGTACCGAGCCATCAGCTTTTGAAAACACCGCAGCCCATCCTTATTGGCTCGAAATCACCTGCGCTTCCGATCGTGATTCCAATATGCTGGCACAAACGATAGCCCATAGCGCGAATTCCGCTAGCAGGCGTAGCGCGAAATGCTCGCTAGCGGCTTTCGATACAAATGCCTCCATGGTCTAGAGCTATCTATCTATAGCGAATAGCTCTCGATCCAAGTTTCAGGCCCCCTGACGTTCAACGTTCCGCCATCGATGCCATTGTTCAATCGATCAACGTCGCCATGGGGTGGATACTGCCTTTCTGCGACAAGCAGCAATCGACCAGTAGCAGTCTGTTGACAAGGGGCGAGATTTGCCATCAGCAGTCAATATCATGCAAGCATAGCGAGTTCGACAGGAGTGCTGGTTTTATGTACAGCACTTGTGTCGATTATCTTCATTTGGCTCTATTGACCGACAGGGAATTCGGGTAGCAGACCAATGGCCATTTGCAGGTCAACTCTGACTCTCGTAATCTCACATTGACATTACTGAAATGGAAGTCACTCGTGATCACGCTGAAAACCGCCATCATCCACAGTTTCAAAAAGATTGTTCATACAGATCTCGTTTCTGACGTGGTGAAAAAGGATGTTGTCCTCGATACACAAAACCCAGCTTTAGAGTCTCTGGTCGAAGGCATCAACGGTCTGATTGGTAAAGAAGGAAACAGTGTGGTCTACGGGCAATTTGCTGACGATGGTCGCCAAGGTCCGTTTCCTGATCGGTTTAGCGCTTACGTAGACGTCTGTGGTGATGAGGCTGAATTTATCGCGTTAACCCACTTAGCCATGGATCAGCTTGTCGAGCAGGCGAGAGACCAAACCTTGGCCACTGGCGGTCATATTCTCTGCGCGCAATACACCTCCGGTGCGTCTGACTTCTTTCTGATCGCCAGCATCAAACAGCGTGGCGGCATCCAGCTCGATGAGAACTACGTACCCAAAGCCATTCAGGAAGTGGATTTGAAGACGGTTCAGCAGGCAGCCAGGATCAACTTTGTGAAGTTCGCGTCGGTTACTACCGTCGCCGCATGTGCCGCTGCGGGCAATACAGTTGTAGATGCTGAGGACGCAGAAGAGGTTGATTCGACCTATCTGTGCTTTATCAGCCGCGGTCGGGACAGCCAGGCATCTGACTATTTCATCTCCGCTTTGGGGTGCGCCAAAGGCGTGGCATCCGGTCGGGCAACCAAAAATGCTATTGATTACGTAGGCCGTTTCTTCCGGAACAATAAAGAGCTCAAGCCCTTTGCTTACAAGGCGAAAGAGGCGGTTGTCCGGTACTTGCAGGACCGACTGGCGGATGGCAAATCTGCTCGGCTAGATGCGATCTGCCATGCGGCAGTTCAGCACGTTCCGCCTCATATGGTCGATGAAATTGCAGGACTGAAAGACTATCTCAACGACGAAAAACATCGAGTCCCTGAGGACTTTACTGTCAATGCCAAAACGCTGAAGGAGAAGACTAGGATCAAAGGCGAAGCTGCGAGCTGGTCGCTTCAATTCGAACGTGGTGCCTTGGGGAAAGAGACAACGTCCGATGTTTATTACGATGAGGGTCGCAAGAAGCTGACTCTGTCAAATATGAACCAGGAACTGGTCGATTTGATTGAAAAAGAGCTGCAGGCCAGGGTTGGGTAAGCCATGTTTTCCAATGTCGTGGCCCTGTACCGGGCTATGGGAGCGCCAGCCATCGAAGGTGGTGTGGTCTCCTATGAAGGGCTGCTCACTACCGACATCACTGCCGCGCTGCTGGCATGCAAGGATCTGCAGGCCGAATTCGGCAAAATCCAGCATCATGAAGTAGTTGAAGGTGGTGCGGTAGAGATCGAGCTCCGCCTACCTACGAATGAATCTGGCCGGTTTTACAATAACGTTAGCGACTTGGCCCGTAACGGGTCACTGGGCAAAGGGCAGTTTCCGCAGAACGTGTACGTCGTTGACTTGGGTTGGGCAGATTTCGATGCAAGCGAACCAACACAAATTAAAGAGCTCAGACGAGTTTGTCGGCTAATCGAGCTTCTGGCGTTGCTGGCAATCGGGGTGGACAAGGACAGCAGTCCAGATACTTATAATTTATTCTTCGCGTTGCCTCCCGACGGCGCAAAACCGCCTAGGACATTCCTGCTGCCGACGCAAGTTGATGAACATGTTCTTGGCCATGAGCTCAAGCATATGAGTTTGCTTGAGGAGATTCTCAATCGCAAAAACGAGAACAAGGCTCATCTCTCAGAACGCAAACTGATGATTCGGATGGCTATTGCTAGTGTAATTGAGAGGTTTGAAAGCGAGCCAAATCACTTCCTCGTCGTGGTTCGCGAATGGAAAGAGGTCCTCACTACATACCGCGCCAATTTACAAACTTACGTCTACAGCTTTTCATTCGAGAAGGCTCGGCGCGAATTGGCACAGGCGGAAATCGACTATGGGACCAAGCTCAGCGGCGTGTTGGGTGACATTGCTGGCAAAATGCTTGCGCTCCCTGTTTCTTTTGCTGGATGGGTTGTCCTGAACAACAGTACTTCTGCTTTTGAAGGGTTCGTTCTGGTACTTGGCTTGATTGTTGTTTCGCTAGTCTTACTCGCGATCTTGCACAATCAAATGCTTCAGACGGACCGCTTGTTGCACAGCTTCAATGTTGTTTTCGACGACTTCAAAGACAAAATCAAAACCTATCCCCCCAAGCTTCAGGGCCTGCTCAGAATTACAATTGAGCAAGTCGAAAAGCAGGGGAGTACTTTACGGCATACCTTTCAGCTATTGCAGTTACTGGCGCTATTGCCCGCGGCCGGGGCGCTCCTGGTTGCTCTCGTAAAATATTGGGACTCGCTCCTATGGGGCGCTGTGACTGCCATATCGGCAATTTTCGCAGGCCCTGTTATTGACCCGATTTTTCTAAGCCCATAGCCAATGGAGATCGGATATAAGTACTAATGTACCGCGACGTCCACTTCTGGCCGGTTAGCGACGGCCTGACTTTAACCGTCGCCATGCATGGTCAGACCTCAGTTTGTTCCGCCATCTCCAGGGCATCATCGACCTCAATCCCCAGATATCGAACAGTGCTCCCCAATTTCGTATGGCCGAGCAGCAGCTGAACCGCCCGTAGGTTCTTCGTCTTGCGATAGATGAGTGATGCCTTCGTACGTCTCATTGTATGAGTGCCATACATGGCTGGATCAAGGTCAACTGCTTTCATCCAGCCTTTAACGATACGTGCGTATTGACGAGTGGATAGATGGTTGAGGTATGCAACCGGCTAGGAAAAGGCAGTCCTCGCTGCGTAACCGGGCTTGATGTATCCAAACCATGTTTGCGGAGTGTGTTTGCTCAGTGATCTCAAACTGCACTGGCCGCTGCGTTTTCTGCTGCATCACCATGGCTCGTGACGATATGTGCTCGCCATGGGCGACATCGCGCACGCGGAGTTTGGGTAAGTCGCAGGCTCGAAGCTTGCTGTCTATGGCCAGATCGAAGAGAGCCAGGTCACGAGTTCTTTCCGCAATTTAAAGCCCTACTCGGATGGCCCAGATATCTCTCAGTCGGAGTGGGGCTTTCTGCCCAACTTGTTTTCCTTTGTTCTAGGGCTGACGGCTGCAGGTAGCGACGATGTTCATGACAAGTCCTCCACGTGTGTAGAAACAAGGGTGGTCAATCAGAGCAACGGTCGCGAACCGGACACCCATCACAGAATATATGTCTCCTCTTCGGAAGCTAGAGACCTGTGGGACAGCAGTAAATGGAACTCACCGGGTAGTAAGCAATGATGCCTTATTGATATCAATCTTTGTATGCGTTAGCCTCAGCTTCCCAAAAATTGTATTTACTGGCAGGTTATAGGATATGGACATTACGTACAAATTGCCACACCCAGTGAGAATTACCTGTTCTAAATATACTGAGATGTGCACGCAGGCTAGAGATCAAGTGTACGACGAAGTCTTCGCCGGGCTGGATATTGAAACTTGCTCAATAGACTACTTAACACATATGATTATGAGGCAGCGACCTGATATTTTTTCTTTGCATCGGTCTGAGAACTTAACGGACCACATGGCTGGAATTGCGCTTAGTACAACGCTCCACTCTTATAAATTCAGACGCCAGGATGGAAACATCTTGACGACATCAAATTTCCTTGATGAGATTTTGGAGCAAACAGAGATTGGCGATGACATCCCAGTCGATTATCTCCGCCCACCGTTTAAAACTTGCTATATCGAATTCACGGAAAGTCGAAGCTCTTCACTCAAAGTCTATAACGAACTTACACATGAGCATATACTAGAAGGCGTATATATAACTGAGACCCAGATCAATCCGGGCTCAATGGAGATGAAGCGTTATAATGACAGCCCAACTGTGGATGTAAACAAGCCGCTACGGATTCTGGATCTGATGTTTACCGGCTCGCCATTGGGTAAAGCGCACGTGGAAGATGACGCACTTCGAGTGCAAGGATTTTACATACAGGACGGGATGCAAACAATAAAACAGGAGCTAAGTCGAGTCGAGGAAAAGTACGGCCAAGATGATGACTTTACAGGCGATATGAATTATTTGTCCGAAACATTAAATCACATGGCCAAGGTTCTATTATTCATTAACTGCAAGCAGTACCGCGACACCGCCTTCAATGAACGCAAGGAGCTTAGAAAAAAAATAACTTCGCTGAAGGGTATAGGCAAGATTCGTAAATTTGAAGACAAGCTTCGCAAAACCTATGACAGAGTTGTTATTAGTCCAGTGGATAATGTCGTTTATGAGTCTGACGCAGGATTTAATCATGCGAAAAATGTAAAGGAAAAGCGTACACATTGGAGGAAGGGGCATTTTCGAATGCAGCCCTACGGCCCTGGAGCTAGCAAGAGAAAGATTTTATTTATAGAGCCGACAGTCGTTGGTGGCGTCTTTGCGAAGAAAAAAAGCTATGACGTGAAGGAGAAGACTGCGTCGCCTTGAAGTTCGTAGACGCTTCTATGACCATAATCGATAGCAGTAGGGAAGATGACTACAGACTGCTTGATAGGCGCCATTGGACAGCGGTTTTCTGCCGATTTTTGCCGGTATTCAATGACGTAAAGGGTCTAAAGACTCCAGTTCCGAGCGGCGGCTTCTGGCCGTGAGCGAACAAAGCCGAACGTCGGCAACAGTGCCATTTACGCTCTGTTACCCAAGTGCCGTTGCGCAGACCTACTTCAGTCTACGGAGACACAACACTAGTTTTTCACAGGGAATGCCATTCGAGTCATCATTGGTTACACAGATGTCCCCTTGAGCAAAGGTATTCCATAAAGTATTCCAACAAAAACAATCCAACTGAATTTACCCAGAAAAATCAGCTAGATACCCGATCAATTCAAATTACCCCGGCCCACCACTTCATCATCTAAAGACGTCCGCGGACGTCTTTTTTTGTGCCTGGAATTCAGTAAATACGGGGTTTCAGGGCTATTGGCTTCCACAGAAGCTTTTTGAGTTCCAGGCGTTTTGGTATCCCGAGCCCACTGGTGCTATTTTTGGGATACCAAAACGGTGTCAAAGGTAGCTCTCATGCCTACTAATGCAGCCCGCCTATCAGACCGCCAACTCAAGGCAGTCAAGGCAACAGGAAAAGACTTCGTTCTCACTGACGGCGACGGCCTTCAACTCAGGGTCAGAGCTAGTAGCACATCGAAAGACGCCCACGAACGCCTTTTTTGTGCCTGAAACCCAGTAAATACAAAACCTTAAGCCCCATCAAGCTCCATAGCACCTCACACAGATCCATTCTGAAAAATGTACTCCAAGCCTGTGACTTGTGAATTTTGTAATCCACGAACAGCGTTGAAGTACCCATCGATACGACGAGACAACAGTGCACCGGCCTGTGTGGGTAATGGCTTACCACACGCCGCCCATGCCAGGGACAGCGCGCTCGTCTTACTCACGCCTTGCGGCGCCAACATCAAGCGTGCGGGTGCGTCTCTCGCCGTCCAATTGTTCAGGACCAGAAATCCCCAAGTCACGTTGATAAAGGCGTCCTTGCGTTTGCAGCGAGTCAGCATTTGAGCTGGCGCATCGCCAACAACGGTAGCAAAATGCCACAATCTCGCTAATATCGCTTCGAAGAGATCTCCATGAACGACTTGACAAGTCCAAATTAAAGCTTGTCTGCCCCATGCCGATATCGTGCAGTAGATCTGATCTCAGGCACTCACGCCTACACGCACAAGGAAGTTGCGAATGTCTGTGGCCCTCCTGACTTATCCCCGTCTCATCGCTCTTCTTGTATCCCTCGGCCTTGCCGCTGAACGACTGTCCGCAACCCGGCTGACGTCGCGGTGAGTGCCTCCACGCCGCTGCTTATACGATCCAGATGTCATGTGCGACACAATTTGTCGTGTGCATGTTCGACATTGACTCGTCTTGTTTTACATCTAACCAGCGAGAGATATCCCCATGCATGAGTCCTTCTGTCCGTCGCAGAAACGTTCGAAGAAACCCACTCTGTTTTTGGCCATCGACATGTGGGGGATTGAGGGTGAGTACGCCGACGGAAACTGGCATGTCCTGCTTCACAGGTTCGCTCTGGACTGGAGCAAGAAACATCCGGACCAGGCACCAGCAACGCTATGGTCAAGTGTTCAACCCTGCAGCCTTTTCGCCAATGGATCGTCTTGCTATGTCTCCGGCAGTTCTAGGTTGCCCGATGCGTTTTTTCAGCAACTAGAGAGCTTTCTACGCTCAGAGTTCGGTAACTGCGCCCGTATTGGTGGAGAAATCCAAGTCAATCCGGATGAGTGGCGGGTGTACCTGCACTTTGAGAACGGCGCAGTCTGGGAGAAATACAACGGCTATGAATGGAGGGAGCTCAAGTTGTGAAACGACTGGAGCCCCTCCCCACAACGATGCCTATAAACGTTTTTGATATACGTAAGGATTCGTACTGATCATGTTGAAAACCCAAAGCACTTATCTCAACTATCTGAAATCCATTCTGCCGCTCATTGTAGAAACCTCGATCCAGCCCGATGAGGTGACTCGGCTGCAGAACGATATCGAACATACCGAATTGCTCGTCCCCGTCATTGGTGCGTTCAGCGCCGGCAAGAGCAGCTTGCTGAATGCTTTCCTTGGCGAAAACGTCCTAGGTATTGGCCTGACTCCCGAAACCGAGTTAGCCACTGAGTTGCGATACAGCAATGACCCGCATCTCCTGGCCATTCGCCTGGATGGCAGTAGTGAACGCCTGGACGTCAGCGCTCTTGCCGGTATCAAGACACGCGCCAACGAGTTCACTCACCTTCAGTTGTATCTGGATAACCCGCGACTCAAAGCCTCGCCCTCACTGGTGCTGGTTGACATGCCCGGGTTCGGCTCCTCATTGGCCAACCACAACAAAGCGATCGCGTACTACCTGCCCCGTGGCGTGCACTTCATCGTGGTGACCAGCGTGGAAGACGGCAACATCACTCAGTCGATGTTGCGTCAACTGGATGACCTGCAGACTTACGGGCGTGATTTCACGTTCCTGCTGAACAAGGTCAACCTGCGCTCGGACGAGCAAGTGCAAGAAGTCGCGGAGTTGGTCGACGAGCAGATCCGGATCAACTTTGTCGACACGCGCCCCCTGGTCAAGGTGGGGCTCGACGGTGAAGTCCAGCTGGGCGAAGTGCTTGCACGCCTTCAACCCGAACAAATCGTTCGCCAGGTGTTTGAAGATCGATTGAAAGATCTGACCCATTCACTGCTTAGCCAGATCAACCTTGCGCTGACCTCACTGAAAAAAAACCAGGCCGAAAATCAACATGCCTTGAGCGAGCTGGCCAATGGTATTCGGCAGATCGAGCGTAAACGCGACGGCATTCTTGAAGACCTGCGCGACAAGCAGCTGGACCGTGCCGTAGACAACTGCCTCAATGCGGTCGGCCGTGAACTTGATAACGCTCAGTCGGAATTGGTCAGTGCCGGCCTGGCGGGTAATCAGGACGCTTTCTCGCGGATCGTATCTGAAGTGGTCCGAAGCTCGATGACCCGTACCATCAAGGAGCAGATGGACATTCTCAGCCGCTCCGTCGTCACCGACTTTGCGCAAGCCGTGGGTGACCTGGGCAAAAGCATGGGCCAGTTCAGCAATGATCCTAACTGGCTGGGTCAGATCACCGACAGGATCAACCGAACCCTGCACAAAACCGGAGAAACCCTGGGCCACTGGAGCAAATCGCTGGCCGAGCGCAATACACACGAACTGGAAAGACTGAAAAAAGAAAGCGGCTGGAAGGAAGGAAACCCGCTACCAAAAGTGAGCTATCAAGGCCTGGCCACCGTGCTGGCAGTCACTACGTCGGTAGTCAATCCGCTGCTCGAGCTGGCCATCATCTTCCTTCCGCAAATTCTGGCCTTCTTCAATGAGGGACGTCAGCGCGAGCAACTCCGGCAAAAAGTGATCAATGAAATCATTCCTTCGGTTAAACGGGAATTGCGTGATCGTCTGCCCGTTTTGCTCGCCGAACAGATGGAAGTGCTGGTAACCCAAGTCAGCGTGGAGTTCGAGCGCGAAATCGGTGAAAAGCAGAAGCTCATTGATGAACTGGTCGCCAGCCGCAATCACGATGCCGAGGCGGCCGAGCATCAGATCGCGCTGCTGACCCGCGCCAGAGAACAACTGCAACAACTCGCCAAACAAGCCCTCTACGAGTCGCAGCAATGAACGCACAGCACGTCCTGGATCTGAACCAACGCCTCCATCAATGGATGGAAAAGTACAGCCCGGAGCTGGAAAAAGACATCGCTCAATGGCTACGCAAGCATGCCATCGACCGGACCGAGGACCTGAATAAGGCCTTCAGCAAACTGGCCGAAGAGAATCGTTTGCTGCAGATCGGCGTCGTGGGTCGAGTCAAGGCCGGCAAGTCTTCATTGCTCAACGCCCTGATCTTCGACGGTCATGCGATTCTGCCCAGGGCTGCCACCCCGATGACAGCCGCGCTGACCACCCTGACCCATGGCGACACCTTTGGTGCCGAGGTTCAGTTCTACAGCGCGGCTGACCGGGAAAATATCGAGCAAAACGCCCTGCGTTACGAGCAACGACTTCGCGAAGAAAAGTCTCGCGCCTACGAAACGCTAAGCCAGCGTCGTCAGCGCAGTGGCGGACACGTAGAAGACGAACAGTTCCATGCCGACGTCGAGAAAACTGCCCGGCGAGCCCTGCAAGGCGAACATGCGCTGGCGGCCGCCCATGACCAGTGGCAGAGCATTCGCAGCTCCAGTGTCGATTTCAAATCCCTCGACAGTCTGGGCCGCCTGCAGGCAACTGATGCTCAGGCATTGGCCGACAAGTTGCTGGAGTATGTTGGCGTCGGAGGCAACTACATGCCGTTGACCAAAAGCGTAGATATCTTCCTGCCGCTGGACTCCTTGCGTAACGTGCGCATCATCGACACCCCGGGATTAAACGACCCTGTGCAGTCTCGCGAGGAGCGCACGACCGCCCTGCTCAAGAACTGCGATGTGGTCTTTATCGTCAGCCCTGCCGGCCAGTTTCTCAGTGAGCAGGACATCGAGATGATGAGCCGGATCACTCAGAAAGAGGGCGTCCAGGAACTGGTGTTGATCGCCAGCCAGGTCGACAATCAACTGTATGGCAGCGACACCCGCCAGCCTACGCTTCAGGGATCGCTGGACAAGATCACTCAGACGCTCAGCGCGCACATGGTCGATACCCTGCAACGCTTGAAGGTCCAGCATCCGGAGATCGGTGCGACTTTCGACAACCTGATCGATAACGGTGCTGGCAAGGTCCTGCACACCTCGGGCATGTGTCACAGCCTTTCGGTACGTTTTGATCAACAAGGCGAATGGGACAGCGGCGAGCAAAAGGCGTGGGAAAACCTTCAAGCGAATTACCCTGACTTCTTTACGCCAGAGCATACCGAACGTTGCCGAGGCAATCTCGACCTGCTGGCCAACACCGAAGCGCTGCGGGCGGTGCTAGACAGCGTCCGCGCGCAGAAAGATCGCATTATCGAAGATCGACGCGCGGAACTCATTCGTGCCAAATCCTCGGCAATGGAAGCGTTCCGGGCCGACTTGCTGAACTTTACCCAGGCCAAGTATCAGGAAGTCCGCAATGCCGATATCGAGGACCTGAAAGCTCAGCGGCGCAAGCTGTCCAGCTTGATGACAGTGGGTTCCTATGAGCTCGATGGGGTCTTGAACAAATGCGTCGAAGAGTTCCGCGAACAATTGGAAGCGGTTCTGTTCAAAAAACTGGAAAAAGCCTATGGCCTCACGCAGACGGCGGTAGATGCGTCGGTGGAAGAAAAAGAAGATAAGAGGGAGGTGGTGCGCGACAGTCTCGCCGCCAAAACAGCGAATTGGTTGTGGGGGGGCGGTCTTGAAACTCGTTATTACACGGTATTCAAACTGTTCTGGGGCAAGGTCTATACAGCACTCGAGGATTTCGTCGAAGGCCTGGCAGATACGCTCAGAGCCTCGAGTAAATCACTGACTGACGAGTTCCGCGAAAAGCTCGTCAGGGAGTCGACCAAAGCAGCCAGGCAGCATCTTGGCGAAGACATGGACCCGGCACTGATCATCCATACCAGCCAAGGTCTGGTGTCAAATTTCACGATTCCGGCGTTTGAGCTAAACAGCCAAGAACTGCGCAAGCTCAAACGCAGCGGTACGTGTTTGCGAGATGACGAAGCGCGAGACTTTCTCGATGAGGCCAACCATCTCTTGGACAAACTCAAGAGACAGGCCAAACAGCAAATACGTTTTTTCAAGAAAGACGTCACTGAAAACCTGCCTCCTTCCTATGGCAAAGCCTTCTTCCAGGACATGCAAGACCGTATCGAACAGCTGGAAGAACAGGTCGGCAATGCGTTGCTTACCCTGGACCGCCTGCAACGCATGGCCAAGGAACTGGAGGCGGCATGAAGACTGAATTGTTTCCTTCGGAGCTGACCACCCAACTGGATAAATTAGGCCAATTGTTCATTCGGCGTCGCAAGCGGCTGCGTGACAGCGTGGTCGAAACGCTCCTGGCTGCGGATAATCAGCACGATGTGTTGACCCGAGAATACCAGGGTACCGTGGCGCGTCTTGAGGCCCTGACTGCCGACCATGGACAACTGATCGAGCGCCAGGCCAACACCGCCGCCGAGCTGAACGACACCCGGCAAGCCTTGCATGAGGTGCAGCAGTCGCTGGAGCAGGCCAATACTGAGCATAAACAGGCTCAGCAGACGGCGCGGCTGCGCTTCGACAGCTTGTCAACGCGGCATGCGGAACTGGTGCAGGAACGTAACAGCATCGAAGACGCTCGCCAGATCCTCGAACACAACCTCGAGCAAACACGCCTTGAACTGAAAGCCCGTACCGAAGCACTCAAAGCGTCGGATCAGCGGAACGAGGCACTGACCCAAGAGCACCGAAACACCCTGGAGCATCTTGGCACCCTGACAGCGGAACATGGGCAACTGACCGAGCGCCAAGCCCGAACCACTGCCGAGCTGACCAGCACCCGGCAGGCACTCGAAGGCGAACAACAAGCGCTGGAACAGACTCGCCAGGAACTGCAAGCCAGCATCGGGGCGCACGAAACACTGCGACAGATCCATGAAGAGGAACAGCAACAGCACGCTCAGCTCGCGGAAGAATTTCAGGCATTGAATCAGCGGCACGGGGATACCTGGACGCGCTTTCAGCTCATTTCCCGGCTACTCGCCGCTCGTCCTCGAGAAAGTGCTGGACTGGCCCGTTTCAGAGAGTTGCTGGCGAACGATTACATGGTGTTCGCAGACGGTGAGTCGTCCCTGGCCGCCGAAGCCAAAGCCCTCACGATGTTGCAGTCGATCCAGCAGGAACTGGCCTTGCTCGTAGGCTTCCCAGACGTTCATGAGCGCACCATCGTCGGCATTGTCGGTGGTTTCAGCAGTGGCAAGTCCGAGTTCATCAACAGTTTCATCCGTGACCCCGAGGTGCGCCTGGCGGTCGGTATGCAGCCAGTCACCGCTATCCCCAGCTACGTGCTGGCGACAGATGAGCGGATGATTCGCGGATACTCCGCGAACGGTGGTCATATCAAACTGGACGTGGATTTCTACAAAAGCATCTCCCATGCCTTCATCAACTCGTTCAGTTTCGACTTGAAGAGCCTGATGCCGTTCATGTGCGTGGGTGTTCAGATGAACCCAGAGTACTTCAGCAACATTTGCTTCATCGACACGCCCGGCTATAACCCGCCGGCGACGGCGGCCGAACACAGCCAGGGAGACAAACGCACCGCCATCCAGTTTGCCCAGCAGTCCGACGCGATCGTCTGGCTGATCGGCCTCGACTCCAACGGCACAGTACCTGACTCAGACCTGGAGTTTATCCATCAGATCGGCGTCGATCAGCGGTCGGTCTATATCGTTCTGACCAAGGCTGACCTCAAATCCGAAGACGACATCGAATACGTCATGGATGAGGTCCAGGACATTCTACAATCGGAGGGAATTGCTGTCGCCGGGATCAGCGCGTATAGCTCCACCCTGCGCACCGAAGTGGCTTATCGGGACGTGCCACTGCTGGAATATTTCTCCCGGATCAACCTGCAAGGGGATGCACGTCAGCACCTGGATGGGCGCCTGCGCGAAGTGTTCTCGATGTATGACGAGGCCATTCAGGCCGATATCAGCGCGATGCGCGCGCAAAAAACAGCCATCAATGGACTGCGGCTCGACAGCCTGGAAATCGGTGGCAAGGATGTTTATGAGCGAATGCTCGGCCCCATCGACAAACTCGACAGCAAGCTGGATACAGCACCTTTGGAGCGCTGGCTCAAGGAGTCACGGCGCCTGTTCGAGGCCTTCAACGATGCCGTCCGGCTGACCGCGCAAGTGCCTGAAACCGAGGTGTAGGAGCGGATGTGGCGCCAGCCCTTTCGCTGCGCGAACCGATCATAGAATCATCACTCACACTCACCATTCGTAGAGAGCACACCGTGCCGGATAAATGCATTTGAAAAGGATGACTCATCATCCAATTCCGACGCCTGCTATCCGGCCGTGCAGGCTTGGGGCGGCGACCCTCAATCCCTGCCACTGGCGGCCTTGCGCCAAACATCATTCTCCCGCTCCATTCGCTTGTACTTCTGGTAAAGATCGACGCTCTTTTTGAGCACCACGACCAAACCCACGGTTGCCAGTACATTCTTCAGCATTGCCATTCCTCTGCGGTCCATGTTGTGGGCTCCAGACTGAGACACAGGCACGACAAATTGTGTCGGGCCTGAATGTCCACGGCCTCCCTGTCACCACGACACATTCTGACCAGCCCTCATCCCATCCTGCCTTCTTCATAGCAACAGGATAGTCAGCATGGGAACCCGACTCACCCCCTTCGCCCACGACAGCCGCCGAGCTGCCGATACTTGCGCACTCTCGCTGAAGTGGAGTTTCCAACTGCTGCTGGATCTGGGAGGGCATCGAAACTTAATAAGTCGACACGGGCTCAACGATGATGATCTGGCCCGTGAGCTTGGTCTGGCCAAATGGGTAGACCATGTCGACGAGTACAATCCGGCCCTTGTCTTGTCTGCCTTGCGCCGAAGCGCGCGTTCGTTCCAGACAAGTCATCCGGATACGCCATACCCGGACCGCTTGGGGAGCAACCTCGAGGCATTGGGAGGACTATTGGGGCTGGCAGACGCAGAATTGCGAATACTGGGATTTTGCGTGCTGATGCATATCGACCCAGTGCTCAGCGATGCCACCGATCAGTTGGGCATGGTGGGATTGAACCGTGCCATGAAAGTCCTGGCGGTTTTGTTGGGCCTGCAACTGACCGACGTCGAGGCCTGTTTGGCGAACAACAGCCCATTGATCCAAGCAGGCTTGTTGGAGCTGGGAAGCAACTCCCGCGCGTCGACGGCACTGAACTCTATGTTGACGGTGAGCAATCAGGCACTTCCCGGGCTGCTGCGGTTCAGCAAAGGCACATCGCTGGATTTGTTTGCGTATGCCTTCCGCCCAAGCCCGCCAGGCAGCTTGAGCCTGGCGCACTACCGACACATCAAACAGCCACTGAACATCGCTGAACGCTACTTGGCCAAAGCGTTGGCTCAAGGCCGTCAAGGCGTGAATATTCTGCTTTATGGTCCGCCGGGCACCGGCAAGACCCAGCTCAGTCGATTGCTCGCCAAGCGCTTGAACAGCGCGCTTTATGAAGTGGCCTGCACGGACAGCGATGGTGACCCCGTGCAGGCCAAACAGCGCCTGTGCTCGTTACGTGCAGCCAACAGCGTGCTGCGCTCGCAACGGGCCCTGCTCGTACTGGACGAGATCGAAGACATTTTTCAAACGGCCAGCACCGACGCTCATAATCGTTCGCAAAAGGGCTGGATCAATCGCATGCTGGAAGAGAATGCGCTGCCCTGTTTCTGGTTGAGCAACAGCATTGAAGCGATCGACGCGGCACATTTACGTCGCTTCGACCTGGTGATCGAGATCCCCAACCCACCTCTGGCGCAGCGCAAGCAGATACTGCGTGAGTGTGGCGAGGGTAAGTTGAGTGAAGCATTGATCGAGCATCTCAGTGCCCATGAACAAGTGACTCCGGCCGTGCTGGAGCGAGCCGTGCGAGTAGGCCGCAACGCAGGAAACCGTGCCGGCAAGACGCTGGATACGACGATCCGTTGCATCGTCGACGGTACACTCAAAGCACAAGGCCTGGAGAAACTGCACAATGACGGCGGCAGCGGCTTGCCGACTTTCTATTCTCCGCAATGGATCAACGCCGACCAGGCGCTTGATGGCCTGGTTGAAGGCCTGCGTATCCATCCCCAGGCACGCCTGTGCTTCTACGGTCCGCCCGGCACGGGTAAAACGGCGTTTGGCCAATGGTTGGCGCAAGAATTGGGCAAGCCACTGATAATCAAGCGTGTCTCCGACCTGGTTTCACCCTATGTCGGAATGACAGAGCAGAATCTGGCGGGCGCCTTCGAACGCGCGCAACAGGAAGACGCGGTGCTGCTGCTCGATGAGGTTGACAGTTTTTTGCAGGACCGGCGCAAGGCACGACAGAGCTGGGAAGTCACCGCGGTCAATGAAATGCTCACGCAAATGGAAAGCTATCAAGGGCTGTTCATTGCCTCGACCAACCTGATGCTCGATCTGGACGAAGCCTCCTTGCGGCGCTTTGATCTAAAGGTTCATTTCGGCTACCTGGCCCCCGCCCAGGCACAGGCATTGTTTGCCGCGCACTTGAAGGCGCTGGCACTGAAAGACCCGCAGCACACCGCAGCCAATCGCTTGCGAGGCGAGCGGCACCTGACCCCAGGTGACTTTGCGGCAGTCGCGCGCCGAGGACGTTTCAAGCCATTCGCCACTGCCGACGAGCTGGCCGGGGCGTTGCTGGCGGAGTGCCGACTCAAGTCCGCCGACCAGCAGCGCCCAATCGGTTTCATACATTAACCGGACTAAAGGTTGCCCGGTTGTCGCCGATAGGCAGACAACCCGGCAAATTCGCTAGCCGCAGGCCCGCCTCACTATTACAAGGATGATTTCTCTTGCCATCAGCCAAGAACCATACCGCGTTGAGTCGTCAATGGGAGTTGCTGCAACAGTTGCCCAAGCGCGCCCCGGGTATCACGGTGAGTGAATTGCTGACCCGCCTGACGACCGCGGGCTACTCCATCAGTCGCCGCAGTATCGAGCGCGACCTGCGTGACCTGTCCCTGGTGTTTCCGTTGCAGTGCAACGATGGTGGAACGCCCTTCGGTTGGTATTGGAAGCCGGGCGTGAGCGTCGAGTTGCAGGGCATCACCCTGACTGAAGCCGTCAGTCTGGCGCTGGTCGAAGATGCGGTGCGCCCGCTCCTTCCAGCCAGCATGTTGAGCGTGCTGGAACCGCGCTTCGAGCATGCCCGGCAAAAACTCAAAGGCCTCGAAGATGGCAACCCCGCCGCCCGCTGGCCCGACAAAGTTGCGAGCGTTCGGCCGGATTTCAATCTTCGAGCGCCGGACATCCAGGCGGAAATCCTGGAGGCCCTGCAACATGCCCTGATCAGCGAGCAGCAAGTTCATTGTCAGTATTACTCGGCACACACCAACAAACTCAGTGAGCTGACGCTCAACCCCCTGGCGATTGTCCAGCGAGGGCTGATCACCTATCTGATCGCTACCGCCGCGCCGTATACCGATGTCCGTCAGTTCGCGGTTCATCGCTTTCGAGCGGTAACGGTGCTCGACACGCCATGCCAGGGTCTGGAGACATTTGAACTGCAAACGTACCTGGCCACCGACGCTTTGCAGTTTGGCAAACCGGAGAAGATCCAACTCAAGGCCTGGGTGAGCGAACACCAGGCCAGGTTGATTCGAGAAACGCCGTTGAGCACGGACATGGTGCTGGAAGAACGGCCAGAGGGTTTTCAGATGCAAGCTACCGTCAACAATACATGGCAATTGCACTGGTGGATTCTATCGTTGGGCGACTCGTTGGTCGTGCAGGAACCTGCGGCCCTGCGTCAGCAGGTAGGCGATACATTACGCCGCGCAGCGGCGGCTTACGCACCAGAAATCTAGCGCAACCGACGCGACTAGCCCATTTTTTTGCTCGACGGCTCAACAAGGCAGGAACACATGCTCACACCCGCCACCCTGAACGACATCGCCTGCCATCTGCGTGATCTGGCCGGCTACGTCGAACGTACACCTATCGATAGCCTCCACGAGGTGTTCATTCCGTTCAGTGAAATCCGCAAAGGCTATCCTGCTCAAGCGTTGGAAACACTTAAGACCTGGTCCTCTTCCAAAGCGCGCTACATCTATCAGATGTCAGTCGACGACGCTGTCTGCGAAGACCTCTATCAGGCATTTGCAGAGGCCAAGGACACGCGCAAGAATGATCGAGCCTATTGCCGCCTGAATCCTGTATCACGCCTGCTGTATGTCGGAAGCTCCGCCAATCTGGATGCGCGGATCAAGCAGCACTTGGGCTTCGGCAATAAAGGCACCTACGCCTTGCAACTGTCCCACTGGCTGCCGGAACGCGAGGGAATGTTGCGCATTCAAGCCTGGCGATTCAGCAAAGAGGTCGACGTTGCCGTGGTCCAGGCGATAGAAGATGGCTTGTGGGCCTCGAACCGGCCCATGTTCGGCAGACAGGGCGCTCGTTAAGCCGTGCGCTGACCGTTGAGGACGTCCGCTACGCGCTAGCCTGAGCAAGTAATCGCGGCAGTATTTCTGCCGCTTTACCGACGAGACTGAACTCCCTCTCGCCCTGGATCGATTCTCGCTGCAGGTTGACATGCACCACGAGAGCACCATGCTCCCTGGCGATCAAAGGAATTTTCGCTGCGGGCTGCACCAGTCCCGAAGTGCCCACCGAAAGCAGCAGATCGCAATCTTCGGCAGCGGCCAGCGCTTCACGCCATGCCTGCTCCGGTAGCGCCTCGCCGAACCAGACCACACCCGGCCGGACCTTGCCATTGCAATGCCGACAGCGAGGAGGCTCGACCCTGCGTCCATCTCCAGGTTCATTCAATGGATCGGTAGCCTGCTCATATGGCCGGGCACACGCAAAACAGCGCGGCGAGTGGAGGCTACCGTGCAAATGAATCACGTCATGACAACCCGCACGCTCGTGCAGATCGTCGACATTCTGGGTAACGACCGTCAGCCTGGTGACTCGCCGGGCGAGCTCGGCAATGGCCAAATGGGCGGGATTGGGTTTGGCGGCGAGAACCCTCGAGCGTCGCCATTCATACCATCCCCATACCAGCGCCGGGTCGTTACGAAAGGCATTCGCCGTGGCCAGCGCAGCAGGATCAAAACGCTCCCACAATCCGGTCATGGCGTCGCGGAACGTCGGGATGCCGCTCTCGGCGGAAACACCCGCGCCAGTGAAGACAACCACATGGGACGCATCGCGCAAACGCGGGCCCAGAAACTCGATCATGACCGCCTCCTAGTGTCGTAACCGGCCAAACCATTCAGCCAACGCACGATCGATCCTATTGGCCGGTCGCAAGGTCAGCGCTTCGTTTCCACACCTCTCGCATCGCTCGAACCAGTCTCCCGGTACAAGGGCATCACTGAGCGGCGCGACCGTTTTCTTCCAGCCACAAGTATCGCAGACAAAGGTGAAAGGTCTTGGTCTTATGGGCATGTCATGACGCCTTCGTCCCGCTTGGTTTACGCCCTAGGCAGCAAGGCCAACAGCATTTCCACCGTGCCTTGTAACCGTCCATCGATACCCGACTCTCAAAACCCATGGCATTTATCTCCTGAGGCAAACGCAGCCCCGGCAGCCAGTCGGTACCAGTGCGTGGCCTTGGCGAAATCTGGCGCCTGGCCATCCATGCCTTTTTCATGCAAACGCCCAAGCGCTTGCGCCGCACACAGGATGTCGCGCTCATAGGCCTGCTCGTAGTAACTGGCCGCCAGGTCCTGGTTAATGCCCATGCCCCGCCCGTACCAGGCTTGCTCGCCAAGATTGAACGCCGCCTCACCCGACCCCAGCACATACGCAAGTTTGAAACATCGGCGAGCGAGGACACTATCGAAAGGGACGCAACGACCGTTGATCCAGAGCCAGCCGAGATCATTGAGCGCATCAGGATCCGAAGCGAGGGCGTCATCGCGTAGCGAACGGTACAGAATGCGTAGCAACGCAGGATCGGCCATAGTAGCCAGGGGGGTCGCGGCCTTGATCGTGAGGTACGCAAGCTTGCCGTCGACCGGCGCTTTCAACAGTCTCAAGGACGGCATGCCAATGTCTGCATCCGCAACGCATGGCGACCGCGACTCGACAAACCGCATGCGCTCGGCATCGGGCAACAGGGCGTCCAAAAGCTGGAATATTTTTTCGTCTGGGCTCATTCGTATAGCCTTCCGGTTGATCATCTCGATAAGCCCCATTATCGAAATGCCGACGTCATTTTGTGTCGCAACCGCATCTCGACACATCCTGTCGTGCCCGATCATCACAATGAAGGCTCATTACCGTTAACCAGAGCCTGAACCTATGAAAACCTACCGAGCCTTCATGCAGCGCGTGGTCGCTACCGCCGGCCCTCAAGCCAACTTCACCATCACCGTTCAGGCGGTGACCTCTGCCATGGCAAAGGTCACCGCTGAAGCGCAGTACCCAGGCTACAAATGCTTGAACGCCCCCACTCAAGTGCGTTGAAGCGTTGCCAGTTCATCTTGCAGTTGCAGCGCCAGTCCACTGGTTCGCTGCACGTTGCGACTCACTGCCCCTTCAAATACGCCCGGACTGGCTTCGACCAAGCTGAACCATTGCTTGGCACGCGTGATGGCGGTGTACAACAGCTCCTTGGTCAGCACAGGGTTCAGCGCATCGGGCAATACCAGGGCCGTATGGTTGAACTCCGAGCCCTGGGACTTGTGCACCGTCATGGCGAAGACCGTCTCGACCTCCACCAGCCGGCTCGGCATCACGAAACGAACACCGCCGCTGCCATCGTTTCGCGGGAAGGCCACACGAAGACCCCGCTCTGCAGAGGGACCCGGTACCCAGAAAGCAATGCCGATGTCACCATTCATCAAGTTCAGGCTGTAATCATTGCGGGTGACCAGTACCGGTCGCCCTTCGTACCAACCCTGGTCCCCCGACAACAACTCACAGCGGCGCAGTTCGGCGGCCACTCGTTGATTCAGTCCCTCGACACCCCAAGGCCCGCGACGCAGCGCACAGAGCAGACGGAACTCATCAAACGCGCCCAATACTTTGCCAGCCCAACCGGCCCAGAGGGCACTGTCCCAGGGAGTGTCTTTCGCAGGACGCTGGTCTCGTAGCTGCTCAAGGTAATGGCGATAACCAGGAGCATCGCCTTTGCCGTTGATAATCAACTCGGTGAGTGCGGCATCATGCTCGCCTCGCAACTTGAGGTTGAACAGCTGAGGCAATTGCTGATCAAGCAGGCTTCGTGCTTCGGCGGCATTTTTCTCATTGACCAGTTTGGCCAGACGCCCAATGCCCTGCTGAGCGTCGAAGCGTCGGGAGTAGCGCAGCATGACGGTTTGCTGGGCCAGCGGATCGCCAGCACCGACTGCCGTTTGCAACCCCGGAGCACTGACCGACTCACCACTGTGGGCCTCCAGCCAGGCCACTGTTTGCTCGCTATAGACGCCGGCTTCAGCGTTGCGACAAAGGTCGCCCAACACGGAGCCTGCATCCACCGATGCCAGCTGATCCTTGTCACCCAACAGAATCAAGCGCGCCTGCCGAGGCAAGGCATCGAGCAAGCAAGCCATCATTTCCAGGTCAATCATCGACGCTTCATCGACCACCAATACATCCAGCTCCAGTGGCTTGTCCCGGTGGTGAATGAAGTTGCGCGAATCCGGTCGACTGCCCAACAGACGGTGCAATGTGGAAACATCCGTCGGGATCGCCTCCTGCACCGGGGCGCTGACCGGCAACTCACGGACGGCCTTGCCAATGGACTCGGACAAGCGTGCTGCTGCCTTGCCGGTGGGGGCGGCGAGACGAATTCGCAGCGGCTTCCCTTCCTCCACGGCCGGTGTTTGCAACAGCCCCAGTAAGCGCACGACCGAGGTGGTCTTGCCGGTGCCGGGGCCACCAGTGATGACACTGAAGTTCCCTCGTGCCGCCAGCGCACAGGCAATTTTTTGCCAGTCGCTACGCACTTCACCGTTAACTTCGAAGGTGTCAGGGAACAAGGCATCGAGCCGACTGGAAAGTTTCTCCGGTGTTACCGCGACCACGCTCAAACGGGCGCTCAGCGCCTGAGCAATGCTGCGCTCATAGTTCCAGTAACGACGCAGGTACAGACGCTGTCCGGTCAACACCAGCGGCCGCTCCGGGAATCGCTGCGGCTCGTCCCGATCCTCCACCATCGAGCTTAAGCACAACGCCCGGCGCCATTGCGCGACATCCAGGCCCAGCAACCATTGCGATGGTAATCGGCCGCCCTCCTCCCCTTCGGGAGGTAACGACAACACCAAGTCAGGCGCTTGCAGGGTAGCGACCAAATCCAGGCAGGAATGCCCTCGACCCAGTTGATGACTGGTCATCGCGGCGGCCAGCAACACACTGGCCTGGGCCTGGGGATCCTGTTCAAGTATGAAGGTGGCGAATGAGCGATCCAGTGCTCGCAACCAGCCTCGGTTCACCCAATTGTCGAGTAGATGCAGCAGCTCGCTGCTGTCGGCATCGCCAACGAACAACAGCGGGTGATCAACGTTGCGCTGGCTGTTGCTCAGTTGCTTAAGGGTCTGGCTCATGCGCTGGCCTCCGCGTGCTGGCCCATGAAGAGTTGGTCCAGTTGTTCAATCAACTGCCGTGGCGGTCGCTCGAAATGCACACCATGGGTGGGCGCCTGGTGTCCACGGACGAACAGGTACACCGCCCCGCCCATGTGCTGTTCGTAGTCATACCCGGCAAGGCGCAGCTTGAGCTGGCGATGCAAGGCCAGCAGGTACAGACACAGCTGCAGGTCGTAACGCTTGTCCAGCATGGTTTCGGCCATCGCCTCGGCGTCGTAGGCCTGGTCGTTGCTGCCCAGCCAGTTGGATTTGTAGTCCGCCACGTAGTAGCGACCCTGATGTTCAAACGTCAGGTCGATGAAGCCTTTGAACATGCCGTTCAACTCGTTGGCGGCCAGTACCGGACGCGGTGCACCACCCAACGTGTATTGGCGCACCAGTGCATCGAGGCGCTGAACGTTCACCGACCGGCTGGAAAACCAGAACTCCATCTCCACCTGATAGGTGCTCAGGTTCGAGAGTTTGCACTGGGTACCATTGAATCGCAGGGGCGCATCCAGATAGCTGCCCAACCAGGCGGAAAGTGGCTCGATCCAGTTTTCCCAATCGCGCAGATTGCAGCGACGGGCCACCGTGTTGTGCAGGGTTTGCGGATCGCCGGCGGCCTTGGCGAAGCCTTCTCGGCCGGCCCACTCGAACAAGCCGTGCAAAAAGGTGCCTGGGCCCGCGCCCCGAGGAAAACCATGAATCCCGACTCCTGCGGGCAAGGCTTCAACTTCGCCTTCCTCCTGCAAATTGGCTTCCAGCGCAGTTGCCGGCTCAAGGCTGAAGCCCGGTTCCGCCCCCAGCAGGACATTGCCGTCGGCAATGGCCAAGGCCGAGTAACTGGCAATCCACCAGTTCGCCGCGAGCTTGTGCAAGGGGCGCAAGGCTGGCCCCACCGACGGTGGAGCGGGCGCCGTATTGACATTATCCGATGGTACTGGCGCTGCGCACACCGTAATGTCCGGGCAGCCGCTGGCCAGTGCCTCGACCACGCCGAGCAGACTCTCCGCGGCTATCGGCTTCTCGCCCCCCAGCATGTAACCCAGGCCTGCCTTATGCAAATCTGTCGATTTTCCTCCAGCCTTGGCCCCCTGAGGCGCCACACATATCCAGGTGGCGTAACGGGCTCGCGTCAGGGCAACGTAGAGCAGGCGCATCTCTTCGCCCATGCGCTCATCGTTGGCAAGCGCCTGTGCCGGTTTGGCCAGATCCCCCTTGATCAGCTCGATCACCAGACCCTTGTCGTCGTGGAACATAGGCGGTGTTGTGCTTCGGCCATCGATCGCCCTGGCGCTACAGGCAAATGGCAGCAACACCAATGGGTATTCCAGGCCCTTGGACTTGTGCACGGTGATGACCTTGATCAGGTCTGAATCGCTTTCCAGCCGCAGAATTTCTTCTTCGCTCTGGCCGCCGACCTGCTCGGCGAGGTGGCGGATCAACGCATGTTCGCCATCGAGTTCGGCGGCGCTGCGTTGCAACCATTCGGCCAGATGCAACAGGTTGGTCAAGCGGCGCTCGCCCTGTTCTTCCAGAAGCAAACGGGCCGGTACCTTGAACGTGGCAAGCAGCTTGCGCAGCATCGGCAGCACGCCTTGTTGCTGCCACAACACACGAAAATCCCTGAACAGCAGGACCTGTTGCTCCCAGAACAATTCATCCTGGTTCAATTGCTCCAGGTTCTGCCATGACAACCCGACGCTGCGGGTCGCCATTGCAGCACGCACCAGCCGATCGCTGGTGGGTTGAGCGCACGCCCGCAGGATATACAGAAGGTCTTTGGCCTCTTCGCTTTCGAAGACCGAGTCCCTGTCGGAGAGATAAACGCTGGCCAGTTGCCGATGCGCCAGGGCTTTGCGTATGGCTTCAGCCTCCTTGCGATTGCGCACCAGAATGGCGATATCGGCGGGCCGCAAGGCGACGAATTCACCATTGCCTTTCAGCAAACCGGAACGCTCGGTTGCAGCGGGATCAAGCCAAGCCTGAATCGCCGATGCCGAAGCTTCAGCTGCGTTACGCAAGTAGGTGGCGTTATTGACTACACCCTCGGTTTTCAGCTGCCAGAACGTCAAGGCAGGTTGATCCGCCCCCTTGATCTGCAACACATCGTCACGCCCATTGGCCTGGACGGTGTTGAACGGCACCGGGTTGCCCTGATCTTCTGTGGCGAACCGAAACGCGCCCCGAGGCTGGGCTTCGGCGTATCGGAAGCAGTGGTTGGCCGCGTCGACCATCGCCTTGGTGGAACGATAGTTGGTCCCCAGTGTGTAATGACGACCAGCCGTTGCCTCGCGCGCCTGGAGGTAGGTGTAGATGTCCGCACCACGGAAGGAATAGATCGCCTGTTTCGGGTCACCGATCATGAACAGGCCGCAGTCATTCAGGTTGTCGGGAATGCGGTAAATGGTTTCGAAGATCCGGTATTGAACCGGATCGGTGTCCTGGAATTCATCGATCAAGGCGACCGGGTACTGCTTGCGAATGGTCTCAGCCAGACGTGGGCCCGACGGGCCTTGCAAGGCCTGGTCAAGTCGATTGAGCAAGTCGTCGAAGCCGATTTCGGCGCGACGGCGCTTTTCTTCATCAAAACGCTCGCGCACTTCATGCAAGGCTTGCAGCAGCAGTTGAGCGCGGATATCAACTTTGGCATCGCGCTGTTCGATCCACAGATCAATCGCCTTGAACGCCTGATGTTCAGGTGCCACGGCCTTTCCATTCAGTGTTATGCCTGTCTGACCGAAGGCGTGCACGTTATGCGGTGCCGGTTGCCCCCTGGACCACTGCGCCAGTTTGTTCAGGAGACCGTTGAAGACGTCATCTTGTTTGATTTTTCTGTAGGTATTGCCACTCATGTGAGGACGAATGCTGCGCAACACCTCCTCAAGTTCGTTCTGATGCTCAAGCCAAAGCTTGCGAGCGTTACGCTCCAGTTCGCCGACTGTTCCGTACCATTCACCCGGTTCTTGAAGTAACGCCTGCAACGAGCCAGGGGTTTCAAGGGGCTGGGTGTTGTATTGATAGGTCGCATCCCGTCGCGTCAGCAACGAACCGAGTGCATCCCCCAGATCCTGTGGGCTTTTGAAACAATCACTGATGGCTCGGGCCTGCTCCACCGGTAACTCATAGAAATGCCGACGCCAATAATCCCTGACCACCTCGGCCAGCAATTCGCTCTGATCGGTCTCCAGTGTCTGAGTGAACAGGCTACCACTGTCGAAGGCATGCTCACGCAACATCCGATAGCACCAACCATGGATGGTCGAGACAGCCGCTTCATCCATCCACTCACCCGCCAGTTGCAGCCGACGCGCGCAATCAGGCCATTCCTGCGGCGGGTACTCGGCACGCAGTTGCTGCAGCAGCTTGTCGTGTTCGCGCTCAGGTTCCAGAAAGCACTGTGCCGCTTCGGTCAAACGCGCACGAATACGGTCGCGCAGTTCTTGAGTCGCGGCATCAGTGAAGGTTACGACCAGAATCTGCGGTGGTGTCAGCAGGTCCTTGAAGGCGGCTTCACCTCCATGACCAAGCACAAGACGCACGTACAACAAGGCGATGGTGAAGGTTTTGCCAGTACCGGCACTCGCCTCGATCAATCGGCTGCCATGCAAGGGAAAGTCGAGGGGGTTGAGATTCAACGGTTTCATTGGTCGCTCCCTGCGCGGCTCGACGAAAGATGATTGAACAGTCCGCCATACAGGCGCGTGGCCCACGAGGCGAAATGACCGGAGGCGCACAGCTGATCGAAGTCAGCGTAGGCACGGCGCAAGGCGAAAGAGCTGTCCACCTCTCCAGTGCGCATGTAGCCCCCGTCGAATGTCTCGCGGGCTTTCTCGGAAGTCGCGTCGTTGTCTTCCCCGCCTTCCCCCACTTCCTCGAGCCAGGCGAATGCGCTTTTGCAGGCGACTGGCAGCGGTTCACGCATGCCCGCCACCCAGGCGTCGAGCAGCGACTGCAACTGTTCTTGTGCCTGTTGCATTGGCATTGGCCGGAACACTACATCCCCGTTCAAGCTGACCAGAATCGTGGTGCAGCCCGGTTCACTCAGTTGCAATGCCAGATGGCGCACCCAGGGACGAACCAGGTTGTGCCAGCGCCAACTGTCGTCGTTGCATAGCTTCTTGCTGTCCAGCTGCAAGTAGGCTCGCTCACCTTGGGCATTGCGGCGAATGCCACCCAGCCAGTCACTCAATCCTGGGGTCGGTTCGTGCGCCGCGATCGTTGCGGCGGTCTGGCCCTCCTCGATTTCCGGCCACGCCTGCAACTGCGCGTGATAACGCTCCAGCATGTCCGGCAGTGGCTCGGCCAATGCCGATGCGCTCAACGTGCCGAAGCCGCTCAGCGGCAACTTGCCTTCACGCTGTAAACGCTGCACATGCAGATCAAGCTCGGCCATCGCGTCCTCAGGTCGGTAGTCCTCTTCTACCCAACGCTTGAGCGCCTGGCTGAGTCGATCCTGGTGTTGCCAGTTCTCAAGGCCGTCGAGCTGAAAGGTTTCATCGTCGCGGCTGGTCAATTCGTCATTGTCGAAATTGACCTTGAGCCGCTGCTGAAAGAACGACCCGACCGGATCACGCACAAACCCGGCCAGTTGGCGCAGGGTCAATGGCGTGTCTTGCGCGAGCCCGGGCAGCAGGTCGACCGATAGGTTCTCGGCCTGGGAATCATGCACCTCACGCCACTCATGGGAGTAAGTGAATAGCCCATCAGGCCCTGGCTGGTCGGCAAAGTAAGCCGCACTGAAAGGCTGTAGCGGATGTTCCTGAGTCAAGGCGTGCAGCAACGCCTCGGGCGTTGCCGACCGCCAGCCGCTGGCCAGATGATCACGCAGTTGCCCGATTAGCACCGAGGGCACGCGCTCACTGTTGTCGCGGATATTGCGGCCGACCCAACTCACGTACAACTGCTCTCGGGCAGACAACAACGCCTCCAGCAACAGATAGCGATCATCCTCGCGACGCGAGCGATCTCCTGGGCGGTAATCGTTGCGCATCAGGTCGAAATCGACTGGCGACTGTTGGCGCGGATAATCGCCATCGTTCATGCCCAGCAGGCACACCACTTTGAAAGGGATCGCGCGCATCGGCATCAACGTGCAGAAGTTCACTGCACCGGCGAGAAACCGCTGCGACAAGCCGCCCTCCTCTATGCCGGAAAGCCATGTTTCATGCATAACGCTCAACGGCAGCGGTTCGTCGAACTGCGCGGACTCGCAGGTACGCAACCAGTCATCGAGCAGCTTGAGCAACTGGTTGACCAGCAATTCTTCAGCATCCCCCACCGGGCGGAAAAACACCTTCAACAGCGATTGCAGGCGCTCGACCCAGAGTATTGGCGTGGCCGGCTGCTGCAGGTCGTCCCGGGCAATTTCCAGGTGATCGAGCAAGGTCAACAGAGGCCCCGCCAGTGCGGCTTCCAGGCCGGAAACCTCGTCATAGGGCTCGATTCCATTCAGTTCAGGCCCTTGGGCGACCGCGTAGCCCAACAGCATGCGGCGCATACCAAAGCGCCAAGTGTTTTGCTCCAGGCCCGCAGGCATGTCCAGGCTTTCGCGCTGCTGCGCATCGAGGCCCCAGCGCACACCGGCACCGTCGATCCAGCGCTGCAGGATCGGCACATCCGCTTCCTTGATACCGAAACGCGCCCGCAATGCCGGCACATCTAGCAGGTCGAGAATATCGCTGACGGCAAAACGGCTATGGGGCAGTTTGAGCAAGTGTTCGAGGGCGATCAGCAATGGCTGGCGACCACGCTGCCCCTGGTCGGCCAGGGTAAACGGCAGATAACGAGGATCATGACGCGGTACCTGGCCGAACACCGCCTCGATATGCGGTGCGTAGGCGTTGATGTCCGGCACCATCACGATCACATCCCGAGGGCTAAGCGCCGGATTGGCACTGAAGCGGGCGAGCAACTGATCATGCAGCACTTCCACTTCACGCTGCGCGCTGTGGACCACGTGGAAGCGCACCGAGCGATCCAGGGCCACGTCGACGGGGCCCCATACTTCGCGGGTTTCCGCCAGAGGACGCAATTCAAGAATGTCGCTTTGCAATTGGCTCAGCAGGCTTGAAGGCTGCTCTGCATTGAACAGATCGATACGTCCGCCGTTCAGGCCCTCGAACAGGTATCGATAACTCGCCGGCTCGTCATAGTGGTCGAGCACATTGATGTAGTCGCGACCTTGCTTACCCCACGCGGCGAGTAAAGGCTGGCCATGTTGGCTCGTCGCCATAGAGGCACTTCTGTTTGGCTGACGGCGATAGGCATGGCCCAACAAGTCTTTGTCAGCGACGATATCGCCCCAGTGATGGCGACAAGGGTTGTGCACACACAGCAACACCTGGCTGTAGCGCGAGAGTATCGCCAGGGCTTCCAGAACCTGTGCCGGCATAGATGAAATGCCAAACACCACCACACGCCGAGGTAACCCATTCGGGGGCGGCCCTGGTTCACGCAGGCGTGCGACAAAACGCTTGTGAACACCGGCACGGCTCTGCTCAAGAGCACCCTCGCCAACATCCGCCAATACTTCACGCCACAGCTCCGCTTGCCACAGATTGTCGGGCTCCAGCGGCTTCACACCGCCTTTGATGTGCTTTAGCTGATCACGCCCAGCCGCCCAGTCCTCCAGCCAGTCGGCCCGATAGACCTGATACTGGTCAAACAGGTCCGCCAGCCGCTCGGAGAGTTGGTAGAGTTTGCGCTGATCGTCATCCTCCTGAAGAAATCGCCGCAAGCTGCTGAAATTGGTTTTACTTAGCAATTGCGGCAGCAAGCGCATGAGTCGCCAACTCAGTGCCGCCTTGTCCAGCGGGGAGGACTCTGGTGTCGTCTCCGCCCCCAATACAGACCTGTAGGCCTGCCAAAGGAAACGCGCAGGAAGTTGCACATCCAACGCTGCGGCGATACCGCAGCCACCGTTATCAGGATCTTCAGCCAGCGCCAGCTTCAACCATTGAGCAATGCCGTTGCTGTGCACCAGCACGACTTCGTTTTCCAAAGGAGCCAACGGGTAGCGCTGCATCCAGTTCACAACTAGCTCACGCAAGTCATCCAAGCGATTGCCGTGAATAATCATGAAGCCGGGCTTCAACGAGTCCGCATCCTGCATAAACGCTTCCCTCAGGCATGAACGCTCAGCTCTGCGATACAGAGCAGCAAAAGGCCATCACTTTAATCCGATATGGCTATGTATCACCACCTGTACGAAGGTCTGCACCACCATCCATGGGAACCGGGGATAGGCTCCTCAATGTAACTAGAAGTCGCAAATACCTTTTTGTGCCTGAAAAGAAAACCTCAGCCCCGCCTTCACCCCCCCGAAGCAAGTTTCCCAGCCACAACCATGATCTCCACCAGCACCTCTGGCCGCGCCAGACGTGCCTGAACAGTGGCCCGTGCCGGCGCACTATCAGTTGGCAGCCAGGCGTCCCACACCGAATTCATCAGCGCGAAATCACGATCAATGTCTTTGAGCCAGATCTGTGCGCTCACAAGCTGGCCCTTGTCGCTGCCCGCCAGCGATAGCAAGGCTTCTATCTTGGCCAGCACCTGCTGCGTCTGCTCTTCGATGCCAACCTGTAGATCAGTGGGCACTTGGCCGGAGAGGTAAAGCAGGTCGCCGTGACTGACCACACCGGACATCCGCGCGTTGCTCTGAAAACGTTGAATCGTTGCCATCGGGTTTATTCCATGAATTGAGGAAGTTAAAGCGCCGTGCCTCCGATCAATCGGACCAGACGTTGGGCGCTACCAAATGCCAAGGTCATGCCCAGGGCACCCTGGCCGCAATTGACGTACAGGTTGTCACAACCACTGGTGGCCAGAATCGGCCGTCCGGTGGGGGTCGCCGGACGCCAACCGGTCCAGGGCTGGCAATCATCGGCGTTCCATTCCAGACCGAACAATGCTTGCGTCGAGGCTTTCAGTTGCTCGATACGCTTAACGGGAATCGACGCATCCAGCCCACACAGCTCGACCATCCCAGCAACGCGCAAGCGATCACCGATCCGGGCGAACACTGTTTTACGCCGCATGTCCGTCACGCTGACCGTCGGTGCATTCATCGAATCAGTGATCGGCAACGTAATGCTGTATCCCTTGAGCGGGTAGACCGGCATGCGCACACCGAACGCAGATAACAACCCCGCGCTGTAAGCGCCAGCCGCCAGCACGACCGCTTGCGTCCCTAAAAGACCAGGGCCTTCGATGGCATGGTGAATCTCCAACGCGGTGATGCGCCCGCGTTCACGTCGGAAAGCGGCAACCTCACTGTCGAACAGAAAACGCACCCCCTGCGTGCTCAACAACCTCGCAAGCTCCTGACAAAGCTTGCGCCCATCGACCGCGCATTCGCTGTCGGTATGGATCGCACCGTGAAACGCCTTCTTATAGCCCTCAAGTGCAGGCTCGATCGACAAGGCTTCGGCGGGGCTGACGATTTTTTGTTGCCTGGCGCCTTGGGCGGCCTGGAATTTCAGCTGATCGCCGGCCTTGCGCAGGCTTTCAGCATCGGGGTACAGAACCAGTTTGCCGGTACGGGCGAAATCGCATTGCACCTTTTCCTGACTGATGAAGGCGTCCAGCGCCAGCCGACTTTCATGCGCCAGTTCCAGCAACTCGACAGTCGTCTGGCGCGAAACGGACGTACGGCAGGCCGCGAGAAACTCCACACACCAGCGCCATTGTTCCAAGCTCCATTGCGGCGAAAACTTCAGCGGGCCGTTGCGCGCCAACAGCATTTTCGGAATGCCCGGCAACAGGGAGGGATCAGCCAGCGGTTGAACATAGCTGTAGCTCAATTGCGCCCCATTGGCGGCACTGGCCCCCATGCCCGCCTCCCCCGCACGATCGATAACGGTGACGGTATGACCGGCCTTGTGTAGAAACCAGGCACTGCTCAAGCCAACGATTCCAGCGCCGACGACACAGATTTCCATTACGCCACCACCCTGTCCGACAGGTCCCAACCCACAGGTCGCCGTTGGTGCCAATCACTGACTTGCTGGTAGGCATGGGCGATCCGCAGCACCAACGGCTCGGCGAAGGCACGCCCGACAATTTGCATCGAGACCGGCATGCGTTGCTCGTCGAAGCCCACCGGCAGCGCCACTGAACAGAGATTGAGCAGGTTGGCGAAACGGCCGAGCAAGGCCAGCGGCGTACCGTACTCATCGACCTGACTCAACGGCACACTGCCAATGGCGTTGGTTGGAAACGCACAGGCATCGACCTGGGACATGGCTTCGTCCATGGCTTGACGGGCAGCACGTCGCTGGTTGTGCAAATGGATGTAAGCCGCCGCGTCGATGGCGCGCCCGCTCAGCACCCGACGCTGCACATGAGGATCGAAGCGTAGATCGTCGCGCTCGAACAAACTGCCAAGGCTGGCGTAGCCTTCGGCGCTCATGAGACCACCGGCAACGCGCATGCACTGCTCCAGTGAAGTCGGTAGCGGCTGTTCGACCAGATGCATGCCCAGTGCGGCCAATTGCTCAAGCCCCTGGTCGTAGGCTGCCAATACGCCAGGTGCGATGTGTTCGCGTTCGGTCTGTGGCAGCACCCAGATACGCAGACCGGCCACCGGAAGATTCAAACCTGCTGCGGCGCTGAACACTGGCGACTTGGCCGAGACCGGGTCCAGCGGGTCCGGCCCCAGCAGCGCGTCAAGCATCCACGCGGCGTCTTCGACGGTGTGCGTAATCGGCCCTACCGAATCCAGCGATGGGCACAATTCAATCAAACCGTGACGGCTGACCAACCCACGCGTGGTTTTCAGGCCAACCAGACCACACATGCCTGCGGGAATCCGCACCGAGCCGCCGGTGTCGGTGCCCAATGCCGCGCTTGCCAACCCGCCGGCCACGGCCACCGCTGAACCACTGCTGGAACCCCCTGGCGCACGATGCACGTCGGGGTCCCACGGGTTCCACGGCGTGCCCATCACGGCATTTGTGCCCCACCCTCCGAAAGCGAATTCGACGGTGTGGGTCTTGCCCATGATGATCGCCCCGGCGCGCTCCAACCGCTGGACTGCCGTGGCGGTGAGCCGAGAGATGCGCGGCGTCTGTGCCAGCGAACCACCGGTTATGGCCTTGCCGTCGATTTCGAACAAATCCTTGATCGCAATTGGAATGCCGTGCAACGGCCCCAGGTTCACACCCGCAGCCCGCTGCCGATCGGCGGCGATGGCAGCACCAAGGGCGCGCAGGGGATAGGCCTCGACATACGCATTGAGTTGACCGTTGAAGCGCTCGATCCGCTCCAATTGCGCGCCAACCAGGGACTCGCTCGTGAGCGTTCCGGACTCCAGCGCTTGCCGCAACTGGCCAATGCTCTGAGAAGCGGTTCGATCCATGATGTTCATGTGTTCAACCTCGAATGGTTTTGCGCCCGCGAGAAAATCGTGCTTCCAGCGCTCGCGACAACAGAGAAAGAGGGAAAGCGATGACGAAATAGAACAACCCCACCAGCAGGAAAACATGCATCGGCAAAAAGGACTCGGACGCGATGGCGCGGGCCGCCAGCATCAACTCATCGGTGGCGATCAGGGCGCACAGGGAGCTGTCCTTCAGAATCGACACGTAGGCATTGAGCAACGGCGGCAACATGCCGCGAATGGCTTGTGGAAAGATCACGGCGGTGAAGGCTTGCAATGGCGTCAGGCCGGTGGCGATGGCCGCCTCACGTTGGCCGCGATGCAAGGAGTCCAGTCCGCCGCGCAGGATTTCCGCGACGTAGGCCGAGCCCTGCAAGCCCAGGCCGATGGCCCCGGCCCAATAACCCGACAACGTCAGCCCGAGGCTGGGCAGGGTGAAATACAGCGCCAGCAGCAACGCCAGGAGCGGCACCGCACGCATCCCATGAATGAAGAACACCGCCGCATGCTTGAGCCAGACGCTGTGGCTCTTCATCGCCCAGGCCAGTAACGCGCCCAACATCGCCGCCAGGGCGAAGCCTGTCAGGGACAGCTCGGCGCTGACCCGTGCGCCGAGTAGCAGGCGAGCACTCCAGTCGCTCCAGTATTCCGGGTATTGCTGGAAAAAACTGATCATCGCGCCGCCCCCAGATGACGTTCAAGTCGGATGAACCCCACGCCAATAGGCAGGATCATCGCCGCATAGATGCACATCACCGCCAGATAAATCAGCGAGGTCTGGAACGTGGAGGTCACAAGATTGCGGGCAAGGAACATGATTTCCGGCACGGCGATGGCCGAGGCGATGGACGTGTCCTTGATCAGTTGCGTGACATAGTTGGCATACGCCGGCAACGCAATGCGCAGGGCCTGGGGCAAGAGGATGTAGCGCAGAATCTGCATACGGTGCAGGCCGATAGCCTGCCCGGCTTCATGCTGGCCAACGTGCAGCGACTGCAAGCCGGCTCGGAAAGTATCGGCCAGCACTGCGCTGCCTACCAGGCTCAAACCGACGATGGCCGCCAGCCACGCGGGCAGATTGATTCCCAGATAGGACAGCCCAAAGTAGATCAGAAACAGGTGCGCCAGCGCCGGCACATTGCGCATCCATTCAATGAAACAGGCGATGGCGCCGTGTACCAGTCGTGATCGGCTGAACGTCAGTAAAACCGCCAGCACCAGACCGCCCACGCTCGCCAGCACTAAGGTGCAGAGGGCGATTTCCAATGCGCTCATTGCGCCTTTGAGGAGCAAGGGCAACAACCCGAGGAAAGCTTCCAGGTTCGCCATCAAGCGCTCTCCACAGCCATGCGCCCAAGAAAACTGCGGGTACGTTCGTGACAAGGGTTATCGATCACTTGCCTCGACGGCCCCTGTTCGACAATGCGCCCGCCGTCCATGAAGATCACCCGATCCGCCACATCGCGGGCAAACCTCACTTCATGGGTGACCATGATCATGCTGCGGCCCTCTTCCGCCAGCTCGCGAATCACGGCCAACACTTCGCCCACCAGCTCGGGATCCAACGCCGAAGTCGGTTCGTCGAACAGAATCACTTTTGGTTGCTGGGCCAAGGCGCGGGCGATGGCGACCCGCTGTTGCTGCCCCCCCGACAATTGCTCGGGATAAGACTCGGCCTTGTGCCGCAGATGGACTTTTTCCAGCATCGCGTCGGCCAACTCATACGCCTGCTTGCGCGGCATCCCCTGGGCCTTGATGGGGCCGAGTGCGACGTTGTCGCGAACGTTCAAGTGCGGCCACAGATAGAACAACTGGAACACCATGGCGATCTCGCGGCGCTGCGGCGCCATTTCTCGGTCGCTCATCAGCCGCGAACGCTGGCCATCCCTGACCTGACCGATCAACTCGTCTCCCAACCAGATCTCGCCACTGGTGGGTTTTTCCAGGTAATTGATGCAGCGCAGGCAGGTGGACTTTCCAGATCCGCTTGGGCCAATCAGTGACAGGGTTTCACCGGGTTTCAACTCCAGGCTGATGCCCTTGAGCACCTCCAGAGCGCCATAGTTCTTGTGGAGTTCGTGCACACGCAGCAACGCCGCACCGGATGGGTTCGACATGTTGGCTCACCTCTTATTGTTGTAGGCCTGGCGATGAGTCGTGCCGGTGTCTGGACCCGCCCCATCGCCTCACACTTACTTGCAGCCGGGCAGTGTCCAGTCCGCTGGACGATCGACGCCCAGGCGCAGGTCCTTGCCTTCGGGCATGAACCAGACATCCTGAGTCAGGCCGTAGCGAGCGCCGATCTTGCGCATCTCACAGTTTTTCCAGAGCGTCTGAATCTGTGCGTTGACCGCCGTTACCAGTTCCGGGCTGGCCTTGTTGAAGCCGAACACCACCTGGCCCAAGCCAGTCAGCAGTGGGAAATTCGGATCGTTGTCGACAAAGGCGTTGAAATGCAGGTGCCATTGCTCATTGCGGGAAATGGCGTATTGCATGACCGGTGGATCGCCGATCACCGCATCGATGCGTCCGGCGAGCAGATCGCGAACGGCCGCATCGGATGTGTCATAAAGGGCGACTTGCAGGCCATCGATCTTGCGCATCTCAGGGATGAACGAAAAGCCGGTGATGGTGCCGACTTTCTTGCCTTGCAAATCCTTGAGGCTGTTCCAGTTGGTCTTGTCCGTCTGGGTAATACCGTTCTTGAAGTAGTGAATAGGATCGCTCAAGGTCATGATTTTCGAGCGTTGCTCGGTCCAGCCCATGGTGCCGGCCATGACATCCACTCGCTTGGACTGCACCGATGCGATCGTCCCTGACCACTCCATTAATGCCGGTTTGACCTTAAGGCCCAGCTTTTCAGAAATTTGTTGAAGGATTTCACCGTCATAGCCGACCATCCGACTATCTTGATACCCTGTTCCTGGCATATCACCACTGAAGGCGATGGTCAGGCTTCCCGGCTCTACTGTCTCCAATGCGAACACCGGCGCCGCAGCCAGCACGGACACCAGAAACCCGGCACAAATACCGGAAAAACGCTTAACTTTGGACGTCTTCATCGGATGCTCCTCGATAGTTTTCAGGGTGGCAGCGGAACGTTTCGCATGGGCCCATCGTAGTGGGAGCGGCGGTATAACCAGTTGGATGCTTTGCACGAATGATTGAACATTTGCGACATTCTGGCGGCACAGAGCCTGTAGCCCCCCAGGAAAGCCTCGTGGACGGGCTCGATCATGGGCAGGCGCGTCATCCCCCCATGCGCCGCGGCACCGCCGAGTTGTCTATTGGCATCATGTTGTGGCCACGCTTCCCCTTGCTGTCACTGTCAGGGCTGACCGATGCGCTGCGGCATGCCGCCGATACGGGTGATCAAAGCCGCCCCATACGCTGCCAATGGAAAGTACTCGGCACGCCCGGGCAAAGAGTCATTTCCAGTAGCGGACTGGACGTACCGATCGACAGTGAACTCACTGACCCGGAACGTTTCGACTACATCGTGGTGATTGGTGGATTGCTCGATTTCATCGAGGCGGTGCCGAAAACCTATCCCGCGTTCCTCCACCAGGCCGCCGCCGCACAAGTGCCGTTGATCGGCCTGTGCACCGGCAGCTTCGTGCTCGCGCGACATGGCCTGATGGAGGGGCGAACGGCGTGTGTCCACGCCTATCATGGCGACGACTGGAAGCACCGGTTTCCCACGTTGCGCTTTGTCATCAACAGAGACTTTCTGATCGACCGGGACCGGATTACCTGCGCTGGCGGTGTTTCAGTTATCGAGTTAGCGCTTCATCTGATCGGCATGCATTGCGGGCCGGATCGTGCCGGCAAGGTTGTGCATCAGATGACGGTGGCAAAGAACACGTCCAACAGTTTCGTCGACCGACGCAAGGCCCTCGGATACGCCAGTTCATCCAATCGTCGGCTACATGAAGCCGTGATGTTGATGGAAAAACACATGGCCCACCCCCTCGATATCGAGGCCATTGCGCATCTGCTCGGCACCAGCAAACGACAGTTGGAACGCCTGTTCGTCGCTGAAACCAACAGCAGCCCAGCCCAGTTCTACCGCCAGGTCCGACTCAGGTTTGGCAGATGGCTGCTGGTGAGTTCCGATCGCCAGATTGGCGAGATCGCCTTTGAATGTGGCTTCGCGGATGCACCGCATTTTATTCGGCACTTCCAGAGCATGTTTGGCCTCTCCCCGGGAAAGTTACGCAAAGCCTTGATGCAACAAGAAGGGAAGTAACGCCGCACGGCTTCAACCGTGTCGTCAGTGCTAATGCGACGACACATAAATGGACGGCGTGGCAGGCGCCGGCAATGCATAGGTCGCCTTCATCCACTCCACCTCAGCCTGGGGCGTTCGCCCAAACAGGCGCTTGAACTCGCGGCCAAATTGCGAGGCGCTTTCGTAGCCCACGCTGAACGCCGCCGTCGAGGCGTTCATGGCGTTGCGCAGCATCAACAGTCGCGCCTGGTGCAGGCGCGTCGACTTCAGGTATTGCATGGGCGAGGCATCCGTCACGCTGCGAAAGTGCACGTGGAAGCTGGGCACGCTCATGTTGGCTTCGCGGGCGAGCGCCTCGACATCCAGGCGCTCCTGATAGCTGCTGTGAATCTTGCGGATCGCGCGGGTGATCTGGCCGAAGTGGCCCTGGCGACTCAGCGCCGCGCGCATCGAGCCGCCCTGTTCGCCGGTGAGGATGCGATAGTAGATTTCCCGCACCAACGACGGTCCGAGAATGGCCGCGTCACCCGGCGTGCTCATGGCTTCCAGAAAGCGCAGCGTCGAGGCGTACAACCCATCATCCATGGGCGAGGCGTACATGCCCTTGGGCGGGGCATCGCTCGGGCCGAGCGCTTCGTCTACCTGCAGTATCAACTCGCTTGCCAGTTGCAGGTCCAGGCGCATATACACCGCCAGCATGGGCTCCGCTTCGCTGGCGTCGGTTTCCATGGTGAACGGCACGGGAACGGACACAACCAGATAATGCCGGGCATCGTAGACGTAGAGGTCATTCCCCAGGTAGCCGCGCTTGCGCCCTTGGCACAGGATCACGATACCGGGGTCATACAGGACCGGCGTGCGGCTCAATGGCCGGTTCGAGCGCAGGAAACGTACGTCCTCCAGGGCGCTGAGGTTGTAGCCTTCCACCGGCGCCAGCCGCTCCATCAACGCCACCATGCGTGCGGTATGCGGATCAGCCTGGGTCATCCAATTCTCCTTTCCACGGGTCGCTCAGCCGTCGGTCGAACGGGTCAGCGCTTCCCATTGAGCGATCTCGCTGGCGGCCCGACTGAGCTTATCGCGCACCAGGCTCAATGCATCGCTGCCCAGCAACAGATGGGCGGGCGGCGTCGGGCTGGCGATCACCTGCAACATCGCCCGCGCCGCCTTGTGCGGGTCGCCGAGTTGCTTGCCGCTTTTTTCCTGGCGCGCCTGGCGAACCGGGTCAAAGCTGGCGTCATAGTCGGCAATGCTGCGCGGGGTGCGCTGCATCGAGCGCCCGGCCCAGTCCGTTCGAAACGAACCGGGCGCAACGGCCGTCACGAAGATATTGAACGGTCGCAGCTCCTTGCTCAGGGTATCGGAGATCCCTTCCAGGGCGAACTTGCTCCCGCAGTAGTACGCAATGCCCGGCATCGTGATGGTGCCCCCCATCGACGTGATGTTAAGGATATGCCCGGCGCGGCGCCGGCGGAAATAGGGCACGAAGGCCTTGGTCACCGCCACTGCGCCAAACACGTTGACGTCGAACTGGCGCCGCAGCTCTTCCAGCGGCGATTCTTCGAAAATGCCCTCGTGGCCGTAGCCGGCATTGTTGACCAGCACGTCGACCGGGCCGTGGGCGGCTTCTGTGGCGGCGACCACGCTGTCGATTCGGGCGAAGTCGGTGACATCCAAAAGAACACCGTGGGCCCGGTCGGCAGACAATTGCTCGAAGGCCCGCAAGGCCGCCTCGCTGCGCACGGTGCCGATGACCCGGTGGCCGGCCGCCAGCGCTTCCTTGGCCAGGGCGTTGCCGAAACCACTGCTCACGCCGGTGATGAAGAGGGTTTTTATGCGGTGCATGGCGAACTCCTGTCGGTAGGTGTGCGCCATGGTAGCCACCAGCCTGCGGGCCACCTATGCCGGTTTGCCTCGCAGCCTTGCCTATTCCTATCAGGCAAAGAACACCGTGGCGAACGCCAGGGTCGGCAAATTTGCCCTGGGGTCCCGGGCCTGAATATAATGCGAGTCATTATCAATTATGTAGTTTCCGGGATGCTGATGCGCAGCAACGACACACTGGGTGATGCCAATCTCGCGCTGCTCTATCGCAGCCACCATTCCTGGCTGCACAGCTGGCTGAGCCGGCGCATCGGCTGTCACGAGAGCGCAGCGGACCTGGCGCAGGACACGTTCGTGCGTCTGCTCAAATCCCGTCAATCAGGCCCTTTGCGCGAGCCCCGAGCCTACCTGAGCAGCATCGCTCGCGGCCTGATGATCGATCGGTATCGCCGTCGCGAGCTCGAACGCGCCTACTTCGAGAGCCTCGCGCTGCTTCCTCCTCAAGAGGCCCCCTCTGAAGAAGAACGCTTGCTGATTCTTGATAGCCTCGAACGGATCGACCGCCTGCTCGACCAGCTCAAACCGAGGGTTCGCGAGGCTTTTCTACTTGCCCAGCTCGACGGCCTGACCTGCCTGCAAATAGCCGAAAAATTGTGCGTTTCCCGTTCTACGGTTGAACGCGACTTGGCCAAGGCCCTGCAACACTGCTATCGCTTGCGTTATGCCGAACAGTAAGGCGCAAGCGCTGGATCCGGCGGTGGTCGACCAGGCGATCCACTGGCTGGTGCGCCTGCGCTTCAATCCTGCCGATGAGCAAACCCAGCGCAGTTTCGAACACTGGCTGCAGCAGCGCCCGGAACATCGGTTAGCGTGGCAGCGTGTGGAAGCGCTTGGCGATGACTTCGCCGGCGTGCCACCTGATTTGGCCCGGCACACCCTCAAGGGCGCCCGCTCAGGCATGCATCGGCGCCAAAGCCTCAAGCTACTGGGTGCATTGGCCACCTTGGGTGGTGCGACCTGGCTGGGCCGCGACTACACACCGCTGCCGGCCATGCTGGCCCAGCAGCACAGCAGAACCGGCGAGCGGAAGCGCTTCCAACTCGATGATGGCAGCCTTATCCAGCTCAACAGCGACAGTGCGGTCGACAGCTATTTCAATGCTCAGCGGCGCCTAATCGTTCTGCGGCGCGGCGAAATCATCGTCAATACCGGCGCCGATGCGGGCTCGGCTCAACCGCGTCCTTTCTGGGTACAAACCCGCGACGGATTGATAAGCACTCTGAATGCCCGGTTCCTCGCGTATGAGCGTGACGACGGGACCCTCATCGCGGTGCAGCGCGGCGCAGTCAGCGTCTTTCCTGGATCCAGCCAAACCCTTACAGTCAACAACACCGTCCAGGCCGGCAATCAGCGGCTGTTCACCTCGGATGGCGTTCGTGAATTCAAGGATAACGGCCTGGATGTATGGAGCTGGAGTGACGGGGTGATCAGCGCACGCAATATGCGCCTCGGTGATTTCATCGGGGCCTTGTCGCGCTATCGCCCCGGCCTGTTGCGCTGCGCCGAAGAGGTCTCGGGCCTGCGGGTTTCCGGCACCTTTCAACTCGCCGACACCGACCAGGTACTGGCATTGGTTGCGCAGTCACTGCACCTGCGGATTGATTATCGAACCCAATATTGGGTGACGTTGAGCGCCGCCAGCTAAGTATTTTCTTCGCCGCCTATCAACATCAAATAAAAATGAGGTGATTTCTCATTCTCGTTCGGCATGTAAGAAAAGGCCGACCTACAGGCCGATCTGCCGATCCCCTTTCCACGGAGCGAGTTAATGAGTGCGTCCCCGGTTCCCCAGCGTCATCTACTGAATCGTGCCATCCACGGTGCGATCTTCGGCGTCATCGTCAGCAGCTATGCGCTACCCACCCTGGCACAGCCCTCGACCGTTGAGCAAACCCACCAGGTGCACCAGTGGAACATTCCCGCCGGCCCCCTGGCACCGGCGCTTGACCGCTTTGCCCGCGAGGCGGGTATCAGCCTTTCCTTCGATGCTTCAAGCGTAGCGAACCGCAATACCCGGGGCGTGAGCGGCACACTCGATACGTCCGAAGCCCTGTCGTCATTGTTGCAGGGGAGCGACATGGCGATACAGCAGCAAGGCCCGAACGCTTACTTGCTGACGCCGCAAACCAAGGCTGATGCCGAACTCGAGGAGTATCGCCTTGCGCCCATCCTCGTCAACGCCAAGGCCAGGGTCGATGGCACCGAAGACCCCAACTCGGTGGTCGCCCAGGAACTCTGGGTCGGCGGCAAGGTGGCCACCAGCATCCTCAATACGCCCGCCTCGGTGTCCGTGGTGACCGACAAGGAAATGAAGCAACGCAGCGTGAGCACGACCGAAGAACTGCTGCAATACACGCCAGGGGTCATTACCGACTATTACGGCACTGACGACCGCAACGATTACTTCCAGATCCGCGGCTTCCAGGCCACGACCTATCGGGACGGCCTGACCCTGGGTTCGATGCGCGGCGTGCGCGAAGAGCCTTTCGCCTATGAGCGCGTCGAGGTTATACGCGGCGCCAACTCGACGCTGTTCGGCCCGGCCGACCCGGGCGGCTCGGTGAACTTTGTCAGCAAGAAGCCGCGCTTCGACAAGTTCGGCCAGGGCTACGTCACCTACGGTTCTTTCGACCATGTCGAAACCGGCATCGATGTCGGGGACTCGTTGAACGAAGAAAAAACCGTGGCCGGTCGCTTCACGGCAAAGATGCAAGACAGCGATCGCGAGTACGACCATTCACGGGATGACAACAAGTTCTTGATGGGCGGCCTGACCTGGTCACCCACGGACTTCACCTCGGCCTCGGTGATCGTGGATTACCTGAAAACCCAAAGCTCGCCCAACAGCGGCGGTTACCCGCTGGACAAGGAATACGACCGTGACAAGTTCTACGGCGAGCCCAGCTACAACTTCCACGATGTCGAACGTACCAACATCAGCGGCACCTTCAGCCATGATTTCGACAACGGCTTCGTGCTGCGCAGCAACCTGCGCTACAGCAAACTGACCGATGATTTCGGCTATGTGTTCCTCAGCGACTCCCCTACCCGCACCGGCACTACCGTCCCGCGTTATATCTTCGGCACTGACAGCGACGCCGAGCAACTGAACGGCAACTTGATGCTGCAATACGATGCCCGCTTCGAAAACATCGACAGCAGTACGTTGGTGGGCGTGGAGTATGGCGATTCTTCCACCGAGGAACGCTCCGTCTATGCCACGACAGGCTCCATCGACCTGGCCAACCCGGTGTTCACGGGTGTGCCCAGCGGCGTAGCGCCGTATAGCAACGACAAGCTCGACACAAAAACCAAGGCCGTGTTCCTGCAACAGAACCTGTCCTTCTATGAGCGCTTTATCGTCACCGCCGGTGTGCGCAACGACTCGCTGGATCTGTCCAATACCGACATCAACAACGTAAAAGAGTCGGATAACTTCTCCGAAACGTCCTATCGCGGCGCACTGACCTATATCGTCAACGACGAAGTGTCCACCTACGTCAGCATGGTCGAGTCGGTCTCACCGCCAACGGTGGGTGTAGTGCCGAAGACAGGCACGCAATATGAAGTGGGGGTGAAATATGCGCCCATCGGTATGGACGCGCTGTTCTCGGCAGCCGTCTACGACCTGACCCAGGAAAACGTCAGCATCGCCGTCGTACTGCCCAGCGGTGTCATCGAGCAGCAAACCGTTGGCGAATCACGTGTGCGCGGCCTGGACCTGGAAGCCAAGGCTGAGCTGACCCCCAACCTGAGCCTGGTGGGCGGCTACTCCTACATGGAGTCCGAAGTGTTGCGTGGTACGTTGTACGACGGCAGCTCACTCAAAGGAAATGAGTTCGCCACGGCCCCCAAACACTCCGCGTCGCTGTGGAGCTATTACAACATCCCCGACACCGATGTCAGCGTTGGCCTGGGCGCGCGTTATGTGGGTTCCTATTACTTCGACGCCGCCAACACCGGCACCAGCGATGGCACGACACTCTTCGATGCGGCCTTCAACTACAAACTCTTCAAAGGCACTGACCTGGCGGTTAACGTCAGTAACCTGCTGGATGAGCAACATGTGGTTGGTTCAGGGACTGCGAACTACTACAACCCGGGCCGTGAAGTCACCGCTAAGTTGAGTTACAACTGGTAAAGAGTTGGCCGTTCATGATGGGGCGTCGGCTTGATGCGGGTCAGTCATCGAGCGGCGAAAACCGTCGGAGGGGTTCAAACCCTCCGACTTCAAAAAATTAATCATCGAAAATCATGCACTTAGAGAATATTCAACTGCCACTTTGTATCTGAATAGTTGGTTCTGAAGCGCAAGGGGCTGAGCCTGCTGACAGAAGGTCCCAACAACCAGTTGAGTATCCCAGCAAACGATGTAGACTCGCTTTAACGCATAACGTTAAGCATTAAGAGATGATAAGAAGCTTCAGATGCGCCGACACCCAAGCTCTTTTTGAAACCGGCAAAACCCGGCGCTGGGCAGCCATCCTTTCAGTGGCAGAACGAAAGCTGGGCATGCTCGATGCTGCGGTCGATCTCAACGACCTGCGCTCTCCTCCTGGAAACAGGTTGGAGCAGCTGTATGGCGACAGGGAAGGCCAGCACAGCATCCGGGTTAACGGTCAGTACCGGATCTGTTTTGTCTGGGGCGCCAACGGCCCCGAAAATGTAGAAATCGTAGATTATCACATGAGGTGAATCATGTTTAAGAATGGCATGAGACCCGTACACCCTGGAGAAATTCTCAAAGAAGAGTATCTGGAACCGCTTGGCCTTACCGCAGCTGCGCTTGCAAGGGCATTGCACGTTTCTGCCCCCACCGTAAATGACATTGTCTTGATGCGCCGTAGCATCAGCGCCGATGTTGCTTTGCGCTTGGCCGCCGCATTGGAAACGTCAGCGCAGTTTTGGCTGAATCTGCAGACTGCGTATGATTTACGTACAGCTGAGATTGCTAAAGGGGAACAGATTCACAGGGAAGTGGAGAAGGTTCCTCACTGCGCATAACCAGCACAAAACAGAAATTTGAGCCCAGCAAAATAGCTGGGCTTTTTGTTGGGCATACAAAGACACCACGCGTTTGCCGCAAGCGCTTTTTGCGCCAGGACGATAAGTGACTAGCGTCAGCCTATATACCTGGCCCCATCACGCGAGCTGGCAACCTGACCAGCCGATCCCAACCCTCGGCACTGATCCCGGAACAGTTCAGCAACGCCAATGTGTGCAGCGGCAATTGCTCCAACACCGGCACTGCGGCTGAGGTAATCCGCGATTCCCCGGGATCTGCCGAAATCGTCAGAGCACTCAACGGCAGCCGAGCAAGGTGGGCCACCCCAGCGTCGGTGAGCCAAGGGCTGTCATACAAACCCAGGCGCCGCAGCGGCAGATCACGCAAGCAGGCCAGATCGGCATCGCGCAGATCCAGGCCGCTTATTTCAAGTTGCTCCAACGGCAAGCCCAACTCGACGAGCTTGCGCAGAACCTTGCCATCCACGCCGCGACAAAAGCTGAGATTCAGTCGCTTCAGTGGCAGGCCAGCGAGTTGTTTCAGTTCCTTCCAAGTGAGGTCGTTCAATGACAGGTCCAGGGACTCCAACTCCAAACCGCGCAGATCGCTCAACGTATCTGCATCGATGCCTTGCACATCGGAAAGCCCCAGGCGCTTGAGTGGAAAACTGTGCAGCACATCGAGCCGCTCGATGACTTGCCGTGAAGATTTGAGATCCAGGTCGGCGAGCGGCATGCCCTCCAAAGCCTCAAGATCGTCCTCGCCAACATACGAAGACGAGAGCAAAAGCCGTTCGATGGGCAGCCCCGCAATGGCGTGAAGCGTGGCGTCCGTTGCGTAACATTGATCCAGGCTCAGGGAGCGCAATGCGCTCAGGCGGGAGAGCCATGCAGGGTCCTTCAGGATTGCGCTGCTCCAGCCGAGGGACAGTTGCTCAAGGGGGTGACTGCATAAATGCGCCATCCCACGGGAAGTCAGCTCGCCGACGCGTTCCATCGTGAGTGACCGCAACTTGAGGTTTGACAGCCCGAGAAGGCCATCGTCGGTGACGTCATCGCATCGGTTCAGCGACAACTCCTGCAGCGGGCTATTGCCAAGGTGTTGAAGAATCTTGTCGTCGAAGTCTTCGCCGTAGGTGCTTAACGTCAGCCGGCGCAGCCGTTCGAGGGAAGGCAGGCTGGTGGCGTTATCGTCTCGGGAGAATCCGCTGATTTCCAGGTTCTCGAGAGCGAGGCCGGGCAAGCGCCGCCATACACTTTGATCGCAGCTGAAGCGTGGGCTGTTGAGCACCAGCGTGCGCAAGGGCAGCCCAGCCAGGGCATCGCACCACGCCGGCTCGGCGTTATCCAACTCCAGATGATCGACCGGCAGGTTGCGAAGCTGCGCCAGCAATGGTCCGGGGCGATTGGTATGTGCCGTGGTGTTCAATTGAGCAATCACGACGTTAGCCGCCGGATCGCACAGCCCCGCCGCAACGCGTACTCCCTCCACTGACGCCTCTCCGGCGTCGAGCAGATCGCGATAGAGCGACGCTCGCGCGGCAATGTCATCGGGGTTATCGGCGAGTTGGGCGATCAGCGCATTGCGGGTGGGGTTGTGCACGGTCTGTGAGTCCGAAGTGGGCGAGCGCTGGGCAGGCTGCGAAAGAGAAAAGTGGCCATAAGGGAAGCATAAAAAAGAGCCTCGCTGAAGAGGCTATTGAGACGGAAAACGAGATCCCCCGGCCTTGCTCCGAATTACAGATTTCTAGCAGGAGATCAACGACGGCGCCCCTCTGGACAGCTCACCCACCTAAAGGCTGTTCAAATCCCCTGTGGCGAGGGAGCTTGCTCCCGCTGGGCCGCGCAGCAGCCCCTTCTGTGAACGCTCCGCACCCAAGCGGAAGCAAACCCTAGCCACCGTTGGCAGCCCAAAACCAACGTAACGAAATACCACCGCTGACAGGCTAAACGTCCTACATCAAGCTCGGAAAGCGGCGTCTTGTAGCACCCGGACAAGGCGGCCTATATTCCGTCGTCGTCCTAATGGCGACTCGGGTTTGGCGACCCTATTAACGAGGTAGCTCCTTTCAATTGAATGAGGTACTACCCATGAACCGATACATGCCCATCACCGGCATCGACTGCACTCCCGCCACCCTGCTCATCGACACCGAAGCCCCGCTCGACGTCCTCTTCGAAACCGCCGACTACCGCATCCGCACCGTGACTCAACTGCTGGAAAACATCGCGTTCCGTTCGGAAATCAACTCTGACACGCTGATGCTCTCCGACCTTTGCAAAATGCTGACGATATCGCTGCGTGATGGGTGTGATGTGATGGATGTGATTGGGAGACGGTTGCGGGCGCAGGCGGCTGAGTAAATGAAAACGGGCGACCTTGGGGTCGCCCGTTTCACGATCCGTTAGAGACATTGCCACTGCCGCCATCGATGATGTGGTGAAGGACTGGAAGCGCTAGGGAGTCAATCTGCCAGATTGGTCGATAACCCAATGCCCCCCATTTAAGCGGGACAGCATTGGTTTTATTTGTGGCCATAACGTAGTCCCGACCGCCGGGAGCGACTACATCCATCTGCTGCGATGAGCTGTGGCGCAGTTCGTCAAGAACTGCGCCACAATTGCGCAAAATCTCCTCAAACAGCGCCAACACAACCATGCCTTCGCCACGACCGGAATCGATCACGGTTCCCAAGACCTCGGCACGCCGATCAGCGTCAGAACTGAGCGCAAAAAAGGGACGGATTATTTATCACGAGCAAGCCAGTAAGCCCACGCTCTCTACACATTATAAATAAATCCGTCCCCTTTTCGTTGACTACTCCTTAGGTATACAGATACAGAATTAGCAACGAAAACAACCGAAAATATTATGGAGGACCACATCCTCATATAAACGCGTCTCAAATCTTAAGTCAGAAACTGAAACGGTCCTCAAATACTGTCTGGGCCCCTATTTTGACGACACATTGCCGTGCCACCTCGACGGGTACTACCTTGCCTAAAACCGGCATCATGGCCTTGTAGAACACCTTGTCACAGGCTTCATCTTTGCTAAACGGTTGGGCTTTGCCCTCAGCGTCCGCAGTAATGTGGCAGCCCGCTACTAAATCAGCTGGCAGGTCTTTAAAGGCGACAGGCTTTTGAGTAGTGCCCGCCTGCGCCTCGATCATTTCATTGCAACCACCGGTTACGGCCCCTTCCTTAACGGTTTTTACAAAAGCAACGCGCTCGTAATCGGTACCGCTGAAAACAGTCTGGTCGTTGACGCTAACGCGATACTGCGAAGGCTGGAGCATGATGGATTTGATGCAGAACTGTGTCGTGACCGGCTGATTATTCACCGAGGCCGTTGCCGACTTGCAACCCGGGACTGCGTTGGCGAAGCCACCGTTTTGTGCGCTACCTACGACAGGAATACGCTCCTGAGGCTGCGTGATGTCATAGGCTTGCAGTTCACAACCCCCACCCACAAACTGGAGTTCCACCAGATAAACCTTGCCCTTCTCCGGCGTGAAAATGGTGCTGATCGGACCGCAACGATAGCCGCGGTTGATACTTTCGCCGGTGGCGTAACCCGATACCTCGAATGGCTGATCGGGATCAGCTTGCACTTCCAACTGAGGGAAATGCTTCAAGGTCGCGCTGTGGGCCGTTTCGTTAAGCTTGGCAATCCAGCCGAACACTTTGCCGCGACCGGAATCCACTACTGTCCCCTGCACATCCATACGCCGGTCTGGGTCCGACGCTCGCCTGATTGCAAATTCCACCGGGACGACATTGCCCGTCGCTTTCATGATCACCTTGGCGTGCTGCGCATCGACGACAACCTTTTTCTGCTGGAGTTGGATACCGTCGCGAAGCAGGTTAGGAGAAGAGTCCCGGACGTTGGACTTGCAGCCGGATAACGTCAGAATCAGGCCAAAAATTAGCAGCGTTGTTTTCTTCATGAATGCTCCAAGCGCATCATTGATACTTAAAAAGGAAACAGAAAAAATTCTTATGCATCAGCAAGATAAATAAACCAGGCAAAAAAGGAACAGATTTATTTTACAATACCGAGCAAGCCAACAAGCCTGTTATCTCTGCGCTCACAAACTAAACCTATCTTCTTTTCGCTTAAAGCTCAGCTTCAGCAGATAGATAAACACTCAACACACCAGACAAACCTATCCGACCAATATAGTCAACTATATATACAGTGGAACTCTCGTCCGCCTCACATATTGACTCAGACATTTGCTCTTGTAGCCCTGCAACCTTGTAGGCCTTATTAGCAAAAAAACCGACCACCAACAAAATCAAAATCAAACTATTTTGCTCTACGCTTTCAGATGCAAAATTTTCTTCTGCCAACGGTCCGCTCTGCATTTCCTCGGAGTCTAGGTAAGATGCTAACTCACCCGCACTGACCTCTCGATTAGACAGCCATAGCCAACATCTATCAACCGCCTCCTGACATTTTTCTTGGGTACCGCCCGCCGAGTCAAGATTACGTAGAGCATAATCAAGCAACAAAAGAAAAATTGAGGCTTTCTTCACCCACATCATACTGACAATGACCTTAAGAGCCTCTTTATTGCCCATTAACTATTATCTCAGCTTCGAAAAAAGGTGACAGATTTATTTATAAACCGAGCACAATCAATAAGTATGTTCCCTCTGCACATCACAAAATAAACCAGTCCTTTTTTCGAAATAAAATCTGCCTGAGAGCGCGTTGCTTTTCTAACGTTGAATCATCAGAAAAAACCTCATCAGAGGTTACCACTTTAAAAAACCTGCCACACTCATAAACTTTAACCCCCTGACGTTCCAATAACGAAATACTGACAAGTCTATCCACACCAACTCTGTCCCAGAACAGATTACCCAGCCACATAGTACTTCCAATTGCCTCAATATATCCTTGCCTGGGCACGTTACGGCCAGGATTCCCTGATATATCAACTTCCATCTGATCCAATGGAGGAGGCAACTCATTAGATCTCATTGGAAGACCTGAAAGAGAGCGACCTGAGCCTTCATACTCTAGAGGGTCTGTAGCGTTCTGCCAAAAATCATATTCAACATCAGAAACCCATGCCTGAATAAAACCTTCCACGCAGAGAAACGGCTTTATTTTCTCTTCCAGTTCAGTATTGTTATGGCTCTCTAATTCTTCTAGCACCAAAAAGCAATAACCCAGGGCTGGAAGCAACCCGAATCGGATCTCAAACCCACCAGACACCAAACCACTAGACCATGTTTTTTGCAGTATTTTCTTTTCAAGTGCTTTTATATCAGCCTTAATCCCATGCAGAAAAAATACCGCAGGAGAGGAAAACTTATTTAAAACTTCTTCAACCAAGACAAGCATCTGCAAGCCACTGATCGACTCGACATCAAAAACAAACTTGAACCGCTTCATCTTTTAAGGCCTCACTTGAACTCTTTAACAATCACCTTGACATTATATTCACCAGAGAAAGGGGATTTATTTTAAAACACCGAGTAAGCCAACAAACCCACTCCCTCTGACCTCATGAAATAAATCTGTCCCCTTTTCGGATCCGCGTGATCAAACATGTTCGTAAAGTCTACGGTTGCCACATCCTTGGCCAACTGAGTACTCAGAAGTCCCGTCGCGGCATCACGACTCTGCGAAATGCTTCCTACAGCGTTTGCAGTGGTTTTTTACCTAGTTGTAAATCTTAATCAATAGACTCTATTTGAAACACCAAAGTAGAAAAGTCTATTGCTTCAGTACCTCCACTACATTCCAAATTTATTATGCGACCTTCCTCACTGATTACCATCCCTGCATTTCCAACCCAGGCCTGAACAATGTCGTTCGCACGCCATACATTCCAAATTTTTAATTCGCAATCTGTTTTGGATAGCACCGAAAAAAAAACAGACTCCGGGCTAGTATCTTCCCATAGAATAATTTCAGAGTGACGCTGGTCATTCACCTCCAGTTCACCTCTTACTACTTTTAAACGTAAACCAGCTACAGGCGGCATGGATGACTTCAATCTTCGAGCCAAAAAATTGCTTCGACCTGCTTTAATTTTTTTTTGAAAGATCGGGTACACAAGACGCTCACCTACTTGAACAGGTGCCCCTCGTGTACGTTGAAAAGCTGAAGAAAGCGTTTCCGTCATTTCTTAGTATCCTGGTTTTCTGTATGGATCGACAGCGGCGTGGTCTTGCGGCCAACGAGGAACAAAGTCTTTACCACCATCCCGTGTAAAAAAGGGGACTGTAAAAAAGTGGACAGATTTATTTTAGAACACCGAGCAAGCCAATAAATCGACTATCTCTGCATCTTATAAAATAAATCTGTCCCTTTTTCGCCATTGTGGCTGACGCAGGTTTTCGCCGGCCATGGATCAAAGCCGTCGAGGCGCAAGGCTGGTATTACGTGGGACGCGTGCGTAACCGGGATCTCTACCGAGCCGACGCAGACACTTGGCTACCCGTTAAAAACCTCTACGCTCTGGCATCGTCCTCACCGAAGTCATTGGGGCGGATCGAGATGACCCAAAGCGCTCCGCACATCATTCATCTGTACTGCGTCAGGCATTCGGCAAAAGGTCGCAAACACCAGCGTGTCACCGGATCAATCGCCAAAAACAAACTCAGCAGGCAATCGGCCAATCGTGAACGAGAGCCCTGGTTATTGGCTAGCAATCTGCCGGAGGATCAATGGAATCCATCGAAAATCGTGGCCATTTACAAACAGCGCATGCAGATAGAAGAAGGCTTCAGAGATGTAAAAAGTGAGTATTTTGGCGTAGGCGTCACTCGCCATCGGAGTCACTGCCCACGCCGAATCGAAGTACTTTTGCTGATCTCGGCTCTGGCTAATTACATCATTTGTTTAACGGGGTTGCAGGCCCGCGAGGCGGGGCATGAGCGCCGTTTTCAAAGCAATAGCCTTAAACGCCGACGAGTGTTATCGCTATGGCGGCTGGGCTTGGAATACTGGCGTAGCGGACGCGGCTCAAACTCTCGAAAAACTTTGGAGAGACTTGAGCACGCGTTGCGAGCAGAGGTACATCAAGAGGCGCAGACATTGGAATAGATTTGTGGGGATCCCTCAGAATCTGTCCCCTTTTCGCTGAGAGCACCGAGCAATCCAATAAGCCTGCCCTCTCTGCTTCTCATAAAATAAATCTGCCCCCTTTTGACCGGGTACGACGGGTTCAACCAGGCAGGTTGGGGCAAGGGAGATCCCAGCAGTTAAAAGCTGCAGGGCGAGTTGGCTTTTAGCCTTGACTTGAGACCGGCTAATGGGCGTCCCCTTTTTCTGTCCCGCTTCAGCTATAAAAATCAAGCCATTAGGCTTCGCGATACTCGCCCTCCCTCAAAGAACTGTCTAAATACATCTACTACGACCTCTGAATCCAAGCAAACGCCTGAGGCATCAACAGCGTCCCCTAGGATATAAACCACCTTCCCTGCACTTCCGCCTCCAAGATAAGACCGAACAATATAATCCTCCCCATTATCCTCACCTAAAGTCATTGCATACACCCCACCATCCGCAACAACTTGCAAGCTCAACAGCTCAAACCCATTAAAATCCGCAAGTTCCAATGTAACTGAACCAGAGGCATCACATACTTCTCTTAAATGAAGTTCAATGTCACTCCAAGAGGGCTCTTTAGCGCTACTCCCCTGACACTCACTCCCAAACCCAACAACCCATGACAGAGAAAACCTCACTTCCTATTCCCCTCTTTCAGAGCCCGCATTCCAGGCTGCCAATATAAAGTTTTTCCGGTCGCGACCTCTTTAACTGTGAGAGAGGTAAGCCCGGACCTTTCCGCCATTGCAGCAATATCTCCTCGGCAGTACCCACAAACCGCTTTGCCAGAGACAGTAAGTTCCATGCCTGCCCCCAAAGTCTTTCCAGCCGCATACGCCTGTTGTATCACACCTATCTCTGCATGAGCATCGGCCATATTTCCATTTGGTAGACTCTTCCCAGATACTTCAGCCTTAGCAGTTACACGATCAGATATCAAGGTTGGCTGACTAGCATCAGCCTGTGAAGCTGGGCGAGCAGTTTGATTAAAATCAGTAAATATTGCTCCGCCAATCTTCCCCTCCGCAGTTACAACCGGAGGAACAGGAGGTTTTCCAATATTTCCTGGAAAAACATCGAAATACCCGTTATCCGCAGGTAAAGACGTACTTGTCCTGACTCCCCCCGGCACGACCGTGGCCGACAACCCAGGCGCATTGATGGAGAAAGGGCTAAACCCCGACTGATCCAGCCACTGCCCAAACGACGGCGCCCACCCTGTGTCTCCGTCAACAAACATTTGAGCTACCTGCTCAATATGAAGCTGACCGGCTGTAGTCCAATCGCGGGTATTTCCGCCACTTATTCCAGTAAACCGTCCTAGAATCTCAGCAGACTTTCCTTCCGGTAATGTAGTAACCAGATCGTCTATGGCTTTAGAGCCAGCATCTATTTCTGCACGGATTTGGGGGCAATTGCCAAACTTTTGGCAATCCAGAAGCCGCTGGCGATTTGCCGCGTCTCGGGCATTCGCGTCCGCGCGCAAAGCGTCGCAGGACCCGTCGAGATCACAGTTCCTGGCTTTCTCACTAAGCTCCTGAACATCACGATGGTTCAAGAAGTTATACTGCGTCGCGTTCCTTGCAATCCAACTCCCCTTATCCAACTTGGCCGCGTCCGTATCCTCCTGCGCCGCAGCCGCCACCACGCCGACGATCTGAGAACTCATCGTCAGTAGGTTGTCGTTGCCTTTAACCAACGTATCCAGATGGGTGACTAGAGCCTCGCTCGCACCTGCCGCCAGCGCCCCAGTCTTGAAGTCACCGCCAGTGGCCTCGGCCAGCAAACCACCCACCATTGCGTGAATCGCAATTTTCGGTGTCGAGCCGTCGGCGAATACGTTCTTTGTATAGTCGCCAACCATGTTGAAGCTGGCTGCCGCCAAGGTGTTGAACAAGGCGTTTTTCAGCGCATCACCCGCACTCGCATCCTGCCCAAGCGCTTTGCTCAGCAACATGGAAGTGCCGTTCTGTAGCCCTTGGTTGGCTGCAAACTGACCCACACCGCTCCAAGTGTTCAGCGGGCTCGACGTGACGACTTTCTCAGTTGCCGTACTCGTTTCAGTTCCAGTCCACCCATCAAAATATGCAGCCGTCAGCCCTGCTGTAACGCCTGCAATGGCATACCCCTTCATTGCATCCGAAGAAGTCACGTCCTTGAACACGGCGCCAAGATTGCCGCGATTATTGACAACGCTGACGGTCGCGTTTGTTGCAGCTCCCGCTGCAACGGCGCCTGCCGCGGCGGAAATACCAGCAGCCGTCTCCGCCGTAATTGTTCCGGCGGCAACCATCCCTCCAGTCGCGGTTCCCATTGCGCCGGCCGCCATTGGGCCAACAACTGCCGCCATCACAATGGCGATGATGATCTGCGAAGCCGGCCCCAAGCCGGAGTTGCTGTACTTGAAGCTGTCGTGGATCTCTTTGACTTGACGCCAGTCCACATCACCACGTTTTTCCGCGTCCTTGAGCCATGCCAATTGCGGATCAGCCTTGACCATCGCATCGATGGATTGGCTGACGGTTTGCTGATTGACCTGGTTGATATCGATCTTCAAACCGTTGACGGCTTTGATCGCAACACTGCCCTCAGCAATAAACTGGCTTTGACGCAAGGTTTCGTCGGTCTTGCCCTTACCCTTGGACGAGACCCAGAACGCGTTGTTGTCGGTCTTCTCGTGGCTCTCCTGATGTAGGTCCTTCACGCCTTCGAAGGTAATAGAACCGCTACTGTCCAGCGTGATGTCCTTGCCACTCTGCAGTTTCGCCACCTGATACCGCTGGTCGCCGCCGCTGACCAATCGCAGGTCGCCCCCGGTAGTGATTTCACTGCCGATGTTTTTCACATCGGTCACTTCATCCCGCTGAGTCTTCTTACTCCCCCAACCACCCTTCTTCTTCATGTCATACAGCGAATAGTCGCTGTTCTGCGCAGCCAGCAGCTCAAGCTTGCCACCCGCCACGAAATAGGCCTCGTTTGCAGCGCTGACCTTGCTGGCGATCATCGCCAAATCCTGCCCCGCGCTCATTACAACGTTGCGCCCCGCATTAACCGTCGAGGCCACCTGACTGACGTGATCCTCCTGGCTAGTCACCTTCTTGCTCTTGCCGTACGAGTGCTGCTCATCCGCTGCTGAGGCGAAGGTCAGATTTTCCTCGGCAGCCATGGCAACGTCGCGCTTGGCATCGATCTGACTGCCGACAACGGTGAGGTTGCGACCTGCGTTGACGATCACGTCGCGGCCGCTGTCGAGGCTGGAGCCGTATTGCTTGATGTCTTGGTCGCGATGCCGACCGCGTGTGCCGCTGTTGATGCGTTCGGCGGCGATGAGATTGACGTCGCGTGTGGCGTTGAGGGTGGTGTCGGCGCCGCTTTTCAGCACGCCGCCAACACTATTGATGTCACGCCCTGCGCTGATGGTCAGGTTGTTGGCCGCTTCGATACGGGCGGCGCTGTCGATGAAGTCGGCGCGTTCAGTACGGTAGCCGCTGCTGCTTTCGTGGGTGGTAACAGTTCGCTCGTTAGTCACGTCGCCAGTCAAAGCCACAACGCTGACATCCCGCCCAGCAATCACCCCACCCGCCCTGTTAGTCAGGTTATTACTCGCCAACGCATCCAGCCGACCACCCGCCTCCATCAACCCACTGTTGACCAAGCTGTCGCCAGCCGTCGCCCTCAGGTTGTTGGACGCACGCAAGGTGCCCGCATTGTTCAGGTTCTTACCCGCAATCAGGCTGACGTCGGCGCCCTGGATCAACGCGCCATTGGCCGCCAGTCGATTGTTGGCCTGGGCTAGGTAGAGCACCGGCACCAGCACCTGCTCGTTGTTCACCGTCCGGTTTTCCATCCAGACGATGTCGTGGGTCAGGGCCGCGACTTGTTCGGCGGTGAGGCTGACGCCCAAGGACAGGTTCAGTGCGTCCTTGCTGGCGATGGCGTTGTTCATCAGGTATTTGAACATGCCGTCGTCGGAGGTCTGGCCGTCGAGGAAGCGTTGGCCGGTGCGGGCGATCACGGCTTGTTGGATCAGGCGTTGTTCGTAGAAGCCGTCACCCAGGCGCTTGGCGGCGACGTCGGGGTCGTAGCCCAGGTTCGTCAGCAGGTAGTCCGAGCTCATGAAGCGGCGCATGTCGGTCAGCGCCGGGTTGGTCTCGATCAGGTATTTTTGCGGGTTGGTCCGGAACGAGCGGTCCGGCAGGCCGCGCACTTGCGTCAGGCCTGAGCCTTGGGTCGGCGTGGTCGAGCCGTCGCCGCTCATGCGGAACAGGCCGTTTTGCCCGGTCGGCAAGTCAAAGCCCGGCAAGGCCAGCGGATCGACCTGTTGCTGAGTCAGGTTCGGGGGCAGTTGCCGATTGACGCTGACGCGGGTGGAGAAAACGTTGTCAGCCTGGGTATCGGTGCGCGGGCCGGCGCCGACGTAGTTGTAGCCGCCACGCACGACGCCGCTGTTGAGGTCGCCCTGGGTAGGAATGTCGATGGCACCACCGGCCTGGATAATCGCGGCGTAGGTCTGGTTATCGGTGGTACTTGTCTGGATGCGGAACTGTGGGAGCTCACGTTCGGTTATGCCGATGAAGCGGCTCATCGCTGCCTCGAGGCCACCCAGGTCATTGGCGTTATAGCCTGGGCTCTGCAACCAGTATTTGTTGGTGAAGTCATTGGCGGCGGCGCGCCAGCCACCTGGGCTGCGCGTACGCTCGGACATGAAGGTGCGCGAGGTTTCGGTCTCGCCGGTCTCGATGCCGATGTTGTTCAGGCTGACGAGGTTGGCGGTCAATGCGCCGCCGACACCGATGCTGCTGCTCCGGTTGGTCAGGGTGTCGCCCTGGATGTCCAGGTTGCCGCCGGTGGTGATGCTGGAGGCGGCGCTGGCTGCAGTGACTTCGAACTTGTCGCGCTGGATGATCTGCCAGACGTGGTTTTCCTTGCCGCCGCTGCAGTCTCCGGCGTTGACCCCTTCGATACAGGCCACTTCCCTGATCGAGGCGGTGTAGATGCCGGCGTCGTGGGTGGTCAAGACCTCGCGGACGTTGTCGATCGTGCTGGCCGCCAGGCGCATGTTGCCGTCGCTCTGCAGCGTGCCGGAGCTGTTGAGGATGCGGCTGGCAAGTGTGCCGAGGCCGTCGCGATCGATGCTCAGGTCACCGAGGCTGTAGATATCGCCATAGCGGTTGGTCAGGCTATTGACGCGCAGGCTGGTATTGCCGCCGCTGAAAATCAACCCGTGCTCGTTGAGCAGGTCGCCGGTCGATACGCCGAGCGCGCCGGCACTGCCGAGGGTGCCGTAGTTGTTGATCGTGGCGGCAGTGACGTTCATGTCCGCCGCCGAGGTCAGGCGACCGTAGCTGTTGAGGACACCATCGACCACGAGGCTTGTGCTGCCGCCGCCGGCGATGCTGCCGTTTTGCTCCAGGTTGATCAGCGCGGCCTTGAGGCCCAAGGTGCCGAGACTGCTCAAGCGGCCGTTGCCTGCGTAGGCGCCAGTCAATTGCAGGTCGATCGCCCCATCGCTGCCGATCAGGCCGTCGACGCGCCAGTTGCTGCCACGGCCTTCCATGCTGTTGGCGCTGAGCAACTGGCCGGTAGCGGTCTGGGTCAACTGGTCGACACGAACCACCAGGTGCCCGGCCTGGATCGCGGTGCTGTTGGTCCAGCTGTCGGCCGTCACCGTCAGGTTGCCGTAGGTCACCAGTTGCCCACCCGCCTGCCCCAGGTTGGCCTGGCTGATGCCAAACAGTCCCAGGCCGGTGTGCAGCAGCTTGCCACCCACGTTCTGGACGCTGCCGGTGTCGAAGTCCACATCATTACTGGCGGTTTCGAGGGTGCCGTCGCTGTTATCGAACAGACCACCGATGTTGAACGCCGTGGTGCTGTTCTTGCCCAGGGTGCGCAGTTGGCCCTTCTGGTTGCTCAGGCTGGCGGCCAGGATATCCAGGCTGTCCTGGCTTTCGATGATGCCCGCGTTGTTGTTCAGCGCGCCCGAAAGGTCAAAGTCGATGCGACTGGCGCTGACCTGCCCGCCGCCGCTGTTGTCCATGTCCCGGCCAATGACCTGGACCTTGCCGGTGGCATACATCCCGCCGCTGCGATTGTCGATATCCGCGCCCGCGTTGCTGATCACGATATCGCCCGCTTGCGCGGCCAGGCGCCCGCCATCGTTGAACAGCCCAGCCAAGGCTTGGATATTCAGTCCTTGGGCCTGGATCGTGCCGCCCCGACGGTTCACGTCATAGCCATTTCTCAGCACGCCGGTGGTGCGCGCTTCCAGTGCGGCCTTGACGCTGGACAGCACGCCGCCGCGGTTGTCCAGATTGCTCGCGAAGACACTCAGCTTGGCGTCCTGGGCGATGATGCTGCCGCCCTGGTTGTCGATATCGCCCGCGACATCCACGGTCACCAGGCCCTTGCCTTGCAGCGTGCCCCTGGCGTTGTCCAGGCTGGCGGCATCGAGTTCGAGTGCGCCTTCACGGCTGGCGATCAGGCCCTTGTCGGCGTTTTTCACCGAGTCGCTGGCACTGACCAGCAACTTGCCATTGGCGGCGACAGTACCTTTGTTGCTGTTGTCCAGGCTGCCGGTGCGCACGGTCACAACGCCCTGGCTGGACAGTTCACCGCCCTGGTTGTTGATCGCGCCCTTGTTGGTGATGTCGAGGTTCTTGCCGGCCATGACCAGGCCGGTCAGGTTGTCCAGGCTGCCGAGGATCAGCGTCGCGCTGTTCAGGCTGGATAATTCGCCTGCATTATTTTCCAGATGGTCCAGGTTGGCCGTCAGAAGGCCCTGGCTATTGATCAGGCCGCCCTGGCTGTTCAGGACCTGATCGGCGGTCAGGTGCAGTTCGGTGTTGCCGAGAATGCGGCCTTTGTTGCGGTTATCCACAGCGTTGCCGGTGACGGTGGTCTTGCGCTGCCCACTGAGCGTACCGCTCTGGTTGTTCAACGCCTTGGTGGTCACGTTCAGGTCACGACTGGCAATGACGGTTTTGCCGCCGTTGTTCAGTTGCTTGGCCGTGAGGGTGACATCGCCCGTGGTATTGCGGCTGTTATCGGCATTGACGCCGGCTTCGATGATGCCGTTGTTGCTGAGCGTGCCGCCGCTGTCGAGGTGAATGCTGTCGCGCGCCACCAGGTTGTTCTGGCTGGTCAGGTCGCCCTGGGTCTTCACGTCCAGGCGGCTACCGGCGTACACCTGCCCCTGGGTTTCCAGACTTTTGGCCTTGATGTCGATGGCACCGGCAGCAGCCGTCTGCGCCAGGCTCAAATGCCCATTGGCATCCAGTTGGATATCCCCGCCACTGGCAACCATCTTGCCGTCCAGCTTCACCCCGACTCCGGCCTCGGTGCCCACCAGTTTGATCGCCCCGGCGTACATACCACCCAACGCCGAGGAGTCGATGGCCAATTCGGGCTTGGCACTGCCGTCGTCCGCCCGGGCAGTGGCGTTGAGGGTATTGGCATTAACGTCATTGCGCCCGGCCACGATGGTCAGGTTCTTGGCCTGGATCTCGGCATTGATCTTGGCGCTGCGGGTGATGATTTCGAAGCGGTCGACGTTGTTCGCGTTCAAGCCCGCGCCTTCGATGGCGACGCTGCCCTGGTCCACCTGATAGCGGCTCACCTGGCCGTTTTCGATGATCGGCTTGCCCGTGGTCAGGGTCGCCTTTGGGGTATTGATGAAACCGCAGCCGTTACAGCTGATGCCGTAGGGGTTGGCGACGATGACGTGGGCCGACTGCCCTGCCACTTCGGTGTAGCCGCGCAGTTGGCTCGGGTTGCCGCCGTTGACTTCGTTGAGGATGGTGGTGGCGGCCGTGCCCTGGAGGTTCGGGTTGCCGAGGATGATCCCGCCCAGTTGCGTGGCCTGGGCCGGGTTGGTGGCGTTGTTGAGGATTACGCCGTTGCTGCCGACGTTGTAGTCCTTGAACTGGTTGTGGGACAGGCCACTGCCGTTGGGCTTGGCGATGTTGACCACCGGCACGCCATTGCCGGCCTGGCCGAGGCTGGTGCCCGGGGCGCTGACCACGATGCCGCCCGCCTGGGCCCACATCGGCTGCCAGAACATGACGTTGGCCAACAGGAACGCCAGGCCGCGCTTGGGCATGCCCCAGAAGGCGTCGCGGTTTTGCAGGGCAGCAGAAGGCTGGCGGGCCAGGAAGGCGTGTTGGCGGTCGTCCATGATCAGGTCTCGTTGCAGCAGAAATTAAATGGATACATCCACGCGGAAGTAGATCGGCGCTTCGCGCTCGGTCAGGGCATCCGGACGTTCCAGGGAGTGGGCGAAGGTGACGCTGGCGTTCAGGTGCTCACCGCGGGCGAACAGCTCCAGCGAGTTGCTCGACATGCGCCCGTGCTGATCACCGTTGTAGCGATCGCCACGAATCACACCCTGGTCATAACCGAGGCTGGTGCCGTATTCGGCAAACACCGGGCGCAGCCACTCCAATGTCACCGGACGGCTCCAGCGCAAGTCGTTGCGCCAGTAACCGCCGCTGTCGCCGGACAATGTCTGGTCCTTGTAGCCACGAATCGACGACAGGCCGCCCAGGCTCATGCGCTGGGGGCTGAACAGCACGTCTTCGCTGCGCTGGCCGGTCATCAGGCTGCTGAAGCTGAAGGACTCGCCGCCCAGCATGAAGGGCTGCAAATAGCTGAGGGTCGCGGTGTATTTGCGGTAGCGCGCATCCGGCAACCCCGGCCCCGGCTCATGATCGCCCTGGGCATCGAAAGCACCGATACCTTGTTGCAGGCCCAGGTCGAGGTTGACGAAGGCATTGCCGATCCGCCGACCATGGTTGATGCCGAACTGCGCCTCGCTGATGCGATTGCTGCTTTCGGCAAGCTTGCTGTCTTCGATGAAGTTGTTGGTGCGCAGGTACGAAAGGCCGGTGTTGAGTGAGGTCTTGCTCACCGCGTCACGATGGACCACCCGCTCCAGGCGCACCTGATGATTCTGGCTGTCGCCGCCCTGCTTGAAATTGAAGCCGTTGGCCTGGCCCACGGCGCGGTATTCGCTTTGGCTGTAGGTGTAGCTCAGGTTCCACCAGCCAAACGGCAGGTTGTAATAGAGCATGCCGTTGCGCGAGGTTTTCTGGTGATCGCTGACGGCATCGTGGCCGCCGCGCAAGGCCAGTTGGTCGGCCAGGCCCAAGGGGCTGTCCCAGTCCAGGGAGGCGCCCCATTGCTGCTCGCCGGTGCTTTTCTGCCCGTCGTTATGCCGTGACAGGCCGGCGCGCCAAGGCTTTTGCGGGGTGTTATTGACCCGCACTTCGCTGCCGCCGATGTTCTGCCCCGGCGTCAGTTCCATTTGTGCACGGTTGGACGGCAAACGGTTCAGCTGATCGACCATCTGCTCCATCTCACGCAGGTTGAGCAGTTCGCCGGTTTTGCCGGGAAAGGCCATCGCCAACTCGCGATCCGACAACTGGCTGTTCTCGGCACCTTTCAAGCCTTCCAGGCGGCCCTCGACGACCAGCACTTGCAGGTGACCGCTGGACAGGTCCTGTTGCGGCAAGTAGGCGCGACTGGTGACCAGGCCTTTGTCGAGATAATGGTCAGTAATGACTTTGAGCAGCTCGTTAAGCTGCGGCACGCCCAGGCATTGGCCGATGTAAGGCTTGAGCAGGCGTTCGCGCTCCGCATCGGACAAAGCATCGGCGCCCTTGAGCTCGATGGTCTTGATCGGGAAGCAACGGGTATCGACAGGGGCCGTCGGCTGAGTCGGCTTCGCCTCCTTGCCGGGCAGGTCCTTGAGTTCTTCCAGGCGCCGACGTTGCTCTTCGAGCAGGCGATCCTGACGTTCACGGATCAGGTCCGTGTCACCAGGGGTTGGCGCAGCGTAAGCAAGCGTTAGCGGAGACAGCCACAGCAAAGCCAGGCACGACCTCGCCCACAGGGCGGGTGAGAACATGTTCGATCCCTCGATACAGAAATGACAGCAAGCTCGTGAGCGAACGAAGAGCCGAATGCCGGCTTACCTCATGAAACACTCACGTTGCTGATGCGCAAAACTACGCGCACACCAGACCCTGCATATCGCTTTCGGTTCAAGAGAGCGGGAATTTTCCACTCAAAAAAGAGACGCGTCTCACAGGACGCGTCGAAAAACACAACAAAAACGACTGCTCGGATTGCGCAGACGCCTACAAACACTCATCCAGGAAACTCACCACGGTTCCCATGCAAGCCATCCGCTCCTCGATATGGGGCATATGGCTGGAGTGTTCGAACAACGCCCAGCGAATGTCGGGAACATGATCCACATAGGGTTTGACCACCAACGGCGTCGCTTCATCGTATCGGCCTGAAATCAGCAGGGTCGGCACGCTGATCCGAGGCAAGCGATCGGTAATGGACCAGTCCTTCATGCTGCCGATCACATGGAATTCGGTGGGACCATTCATGGCGTGATAAACGGTAGGATCGGCATCGATCTGGGCAAAGGTACGGGCAACGTCATCGGGCCAGGGCGTGACACGGCAGACATGACGGTCATAGAAAACCCGAGCGGCCTCAAAATACTCGGTAGACGTCAAGGTTCCAGCCCGCTCGTGCTTGAGCAGTGTTTGCTGCACCTCAATGGGTAGAAGCTGGCGCAAGCGATTGACTTCAAGGAGCCACGTGGACATGTCCGCCGGGGAGTTGGCGATAATCAACGCGCGCAAGCCCGCGGGCTGGAGCACCGCATGTTCGCTGGCCAACATGCCGCCCCAGGATTGCCCCAACAGGGCGTAATTATCGCGAATGCCCAGATGATCCAGCAGGTTCGCCAACTCATCGAGAAAGAGCGCCACGTTCCAGAACGAGGGGTCTTTTTCCGGAAGATGGGTGGAACGCCCATTGCCCAGTTGGTCGTAATGAATCACCGGATAGCCACTGTTGGCAATATCCTTGAAGGCATCGACATAATCGTGTGTACAGCCCGGGCCGCCATGCAGGATCAGCAGCGGCGTACGGCCGCTGCTGAAATCGCCAGTGATGCGATACCAGGTCTGATACGGACCAAAAGGCGCAAAGCCTTCGTGCGTTACGGGAAGATCCATTTCATGCCGCTCCCTAGAAATCCTGCCGCACACGATACCGGGGACTGGCTGGCGGAATAACTAGAGAAACAGATAGGTTTTTGCCCGATTTCAGCTATCGAGCAACCGATAATGCACCGCCCTGACCACGGCTTGGACCCGATTCCTGGCGCCGAGCTTGTGCATTGCAGAAGTCAGGTGGAGGGTGATGGTGGCCAAGGAGCGATTCAGTTGCCTGGCGATGTCCGCCGCCGTCAACCCGTCAGCGGCTAACCTCAAGCACTCACGCTCGCGTTTGGTCAGGCGAACCGGGCATGCGCGGGCTTCCTTGCCGAGCAGCGGAAAAGCCGCCTCTTGCAGGGCATGGGAAATCAGGCTGAAGTCGCCCAGCGTTTGCCGGACATCCTGCAGGGTGCTCCCCTTCGTATCGGCGCGCAGCCCGGTCAATGTCGCAAAGCCACCTTTGGGCAAATGCATCGGCACCGTCACGCCGCAGGTCATGCGCGAATCCTGCAGGTAGCTCACGACCGGTGCATGACTCTGGCCGATGAACGGCTGCAGCACCGTGTCGGCCTCCGGTCGATAGGACCAGACAAAAGGAGAAATGGCATTGATTGCCAGATGCTGGACGGGGTCGATCTGGTAATAACCTTCTTCACACCAGAGCGAGTGCCAATCACGGGGGGTATTGCGCAACTTCAGCACAGTCGGGGTGATCAGTGCCCCATCATGATCCAGCGGCACCGGACTGTAGTCGTACACCAAGGCTTCAAAGCCTAGCGCCTGGACCATCCCCAGGGTGTTATCCATCTGTTCGTCCAGGCTCCTGCCAGACAAAAGACGGGTATTGAAGTCAGACAGCTTGGCCTGCATCCATTCAGCTCCCTTATTAATTTCAATCCTGAAATCGTGCAAGTAGAATGCCACGCCTGAGCGAGGGAATGCCAGATCAAACCTATAAGAATTGCTAGCTTATGGGCGCGTAGCTTCCTCGGTAAGGTTTAGCCAGAGCGGCACCTGAGCAGGAGAGCAATGATGTGGCGTGAGATCGAGCCAGACCAGCGGTACGACGTGGAAGTCGATGGTCATCGCCTGGTGGCCTATGGCTTTGGCGACGGCGACGAGGTGCTGCTGTGCCTCAATGGCGGCCCGGGATTGCCTTGCGATTATCTGCGTGACAGCCATGGCTGGCTCAAGGAAAAGGGCTTGCGGGTCATCGCTTTCGATCAGTTGGGCACCGGCGCCTCGGCCAGGCCTACTGACGAATCCCTGTGGGACATCACCCGTTACGTGGCGGAGGTAGAGACCGTCCGCCAAGCCCTCGACCTGGGCAAAGTGCACCTGCTGGGGCACTCCTGGGGTGGCTGGCTGGCGATCGAGTACGCCATTCATCACCCTCAATCGCTGAAAACCCTGATCCTGGAAAATACCGCCGGCGATATTCCTCACCTGTCCCTGGAGTTGGAGCGTCTGCGGGCCGCCCTGGGCAGTGAGACCGTCGCGATGATGCAGCGCCATGAAGCCTCGGGCACCCTGGATCATCCGCAATACCAGGCGGCCATCACCCTGCTCAACTATCGTCATGTCTGCCGTCTGGACGAGTGGCCAGCGCCGGTGACACGTTCCCTGGGCGACTGGAACATGGGGCCCTACATGACCATGCAGGGCCCCAACGAATTTCTCTATACCGGCAATCTCAAGGACTGGAATCGCATCGAGCAGATGGCCGGCTTCGAAATGCCCGTGCTGATTACCACCGGTCAACATGATGAACTGACGCCAGCCTGTGCAATGCGCATGAAAATGGCGCTCAAGGATGTACAACTGAATGTGTTCCCCAACAGCAGCCACATGCCGTTCTACGAAGAGCCCCACGCCTATTTCCCAGTCCTGCTGGATTTTCTGCACCGCCACCGGAACTAGCCCATGAACCTGGCGCGCTACCGTTTCATACTGTCGCGCCCGCTACAGCTATTGCCGGTGCTGTTTGGCATCAGCATGATCACCTTTGTGCTCGTGCGCTCAATCCCCGGAGACCCCGCCCGGGCCCTGCTGGGCTCGCGCAGCACGCCAGAGGCGCTGATCAGGATTCGTGCCCAGTACGGTCTCGACCAGCCGTTGTGGATGCAGTACTTCTACTTTCTCAAGAACCTGCTCAAAGGCGATCTCGGCCAATCGCTGCTCTACAAAGTCGATGCCTTGAAGCTGATCAGTACCCGCATTGAGCCAACCCTGTTCCTGGTGCTCGGCAGCGTGCTGCTGGCGCTGCTGATTGCCGTGCCGCTGGCAACGGTGGCGGCACGCAACAAGGGCGGTTGGCAGGATCACCTGATTCGCCTGTTTACCACGGCAGGGCTCGGCATGCCGGCGTTTTGGCTAGGCATCATGTTGATCCTGCTGCTCAGTGTGCAGTTGGGACTGTTCCCGGTCTCAGGCTATGGACGCACCGCTTGGGACAAACTGCATCACATGGTTTTGCCGTGCCTGACCATTGCCTTGGCACTCTCCGCCGTGCTGGTACGCAATCTGCGCGCCAGCATGCTCATGGAGCTACAAGCCGATCATGCCACCGCCGCACGGGCCCGGGGCTTGTCCGAGCGGGCGATATTTCGTCGGCATGTGCTGCCCAACTCCCTGGTGCCGGCGGTCAACCTGCTGGCGGTGAACATCGGCTGGTTGATCAGCGGCACGGTGGTCATCGAAAGTCTGTTTGCCATTCCCGGCATCGGCCAATTGCTGGTACGCGGCATTTTTACCCGCGACTACATGGTGGTCCAAGGCGTGGCCATGGTGCTGGCCCTCGCCACCGTCACGGTCAACTTCCTCGCCGATGTGCTGACCGTGATGATCGACCCGCGGGTGAACATGCGATGAGCGGCCAAACCCTCAGTCCTACCTGGCGTCTTGCGCTGCGTTTCGGCTTGCGCAACGGTCGCCTGGCCACCGTGCTCGGCCTGGCGATTCTGTTTGGCTGGCTGTTGCTCGCCCTCTTCGCCCCCTGGGTCGCGCCCTTCGATCCGATTGCCCAGAACACCGATATCCGCCTGTTGGGGCCGAGCCTGGCCCATCCGTTCGGCACGGACAATTTCGGTCGCGACGTTCTTTCCCGAGTGATCTGGGGCGCGCGCATCGACTTGCAGATCTCCGTGATCGGGGTGGTTTTCCCGTTCTTGATCGGCACTTGCGTCGGCGCCTTGGCCGGCTATATCGGTGGCCGGTTCGACACGATCTGCATGCGCCTGATCGATATTATCCTGGCCTTCCCCTTCCTGGTGCTGATGTTGGCAATCATGGCCATCCTCGGCCCCGGCCTGGGCAGCTTTTATATTGCGATGGCCCTGGTGGGTTGGGTGTCCTATGCACGGCTGATCCGTTCGCAGATCCTGGTGCTCAAGCAAAGCGATTTCGCCTTGGCGGCCAAAAGCCTGGGCTTCGGTCATGGACGCATTCTGTTTCGGCACCTGTTGCCCAATGCCATGTTCGGTTCGATCGTGTTTTCCATGTCCGACGCGGTACTGGTATTGCTCAATGGGGCGGCGGTCAGCTACCTCGGCCTGGGGGTCCAGCCACCCACCGCCGAGTGGGGCACGATGGTCGCCGAAGGCCAGAGTTTCATCACCAACGCCTGGTGGATCTGCACCTTCCCGGGACTGGCGATCGTCACCCTGGCCATGGGCTTCAGCCTGCTGGCCGACGGTGTCGCCGAGCACCTCGGAGAACGCCCATGAGCACACCGGTGCTGCACGTCGAGGACCTCAGCGTGATCGCCGGCCACGGTGAGCGCGAAGTCACGCTGGTGGATCGTGTGTCATTTGACCTGGCCGAAGGCGAAATCCTCGGTCTGGTGGGTGAAAGCGGCTCAGGCAAGACGATGGCCTGCCGGGCCTTGATGCGCTTGCTGCCCTCTGCAAACCTGCGGGTCCAGGGCAAGGCCCTGCGCCTTGCCGGTGAGGATCTGCTATCGCTGGATGAAGCCAGCATGCGGGGCATACGGGGTCGGCGATTAGGGATGATTTTTCAGAATCCCGGCAGTCATCTTGACCCGTTGATGCGTATCGGCGAACAGATCGGCGAGGGCATACGCCTGCATCAGGGAGCGTCCAAACGTGAAGCACGGGCGAAGGCCATTGATGTGTTACGCCAGGTGGGCATTCCCGATCCGCTAACGCGGGTCGACAGTTATCCCCATGAGTTTTCCGGTGGCATGCGTCAACGCGCCATGATCGCCGTGGCATTGGGTTGCAACCCCCAGGTGCTGATCGCCGATGAGCCGACCACCGCCCTGGATGTCACGGTACAGGCACAGATCCTGCGCCTGCTCCTGGATTTGCGCGACCAGCGAGGGCTGTCCATCATCATGATCACCCACGACCTGGGGATCGTCGCCCAGACCTGTGATTCCATCGCAGTGATGTACGCCGGTCGGCTCTGCGAACACGGCAACAAACTTGATCTGCTGGCTCACCCACGACATCCCTATACGGCGGCCCTGATCGACTGCCAACCGGCTACCAGCGCCGGCCATGCCATGCTCAAAACCATCGCCGGCCAGCCTCCTCTGCTGGATGCGCTGCCCAGCGGTTGCCGCTTCAACCCACGCTGCCTTCAGCAGGGCAGCCAGTGCACGCGGCTGTTGCCACAGATGCAAGTCACGGCAGAGGCACACCGGGTCGCCTGCCATTACCCGCTGCCAGTGGGTGCCTCGTCATGACCTTGTTGCACGTGAAGGATCTGCAGGTGCGCTTCGCCGCCCCTGGCAGTGGTCCGTTCGGGATCCACAGGCAATGGGTGAAAGCCGTCAACGGTGTGTCGCTGAGCCTGGCCCCCGGGGAGGTGCTTGGGCTGGTGGGGGAGTCGGGCAGTGGCAAGAGCACCCTGGGTCGGGCCATCTTGCGCCTCACTGAGGTCAGCGCCGGACAAATCCTGTTCGATGGCGTGGATATGGCTCAAGGCAAGCGGATCGACATCGAGCGACTGCGCCACGAAACCGCGATGATTTTCCAGGACCCTTATACCGCCCTCAATCCGCGAATGAGCATCGGCGACACCCTGGCTGAAGTGCTGCGAGTGCGCTGTGCGATTCCTGCATCGCTGATTCGCCAGCGGGTCGATGAACTGCTGAACCTGGTCGGCCTGCGACCGGAGCTGGCCGACCGCAAACCGGGTTCGTTGAGTGGCGGTCAATGCCAACGTGTGGGGATCGCGCGTGCACTGGCCATCGAACCACGGTTGATCATCGCCGATGAATGCGTGGCCGCGCTGGACGTTTCCATCCAGGGCCAGATCATCAACCTGCTGCTGGAGCTGCGACAGCGCATGAACCTGGCGATTCTGTTCATCGCTCACGACCTGGCGATCGTTCGGCGGCTCTGTGATCGGGTCGCCGTGATGTACCTCGGCGAGATCGTCGAGCAAGGACCCACGGAGGCCGTGTTCAGCAACCCGCGGCATCCTTATACCGTCGCGCTGATCCAGTCCATTCCACACATCGACCCGACTCGACCTTTGCTGAGCGAACCCCTGCCTGGCGAGCCACCCAGCCCCCTGAACCTTCCATCCGGCTGCGCTTTTCACCCGCGCTGCCGGTATGCACAACCCATCTGCGCGAAAACGCCGCCCCCCATCCATGACATCAATGGACATCGTTATAGCTGTGTGCTCGGAGAGCCATTGCTCTAAAAAACATTCATCAATAGGGAGTTTGACCATGCGATCGAAACATTTGAAGTTGCTGACCGCCGCGACGTTGACCGTTTGCACACTGGCAGCCGGTGTCGCCCAGGCTGCAGGCGTGCTGACCATCGGTTGCCGTGAAGAAAGTACGACGTTCGACCCGATCAAAAGCGCGCAGAACCGTGATAACTGGGTGTTCTCCAATGTCTACGACGTATTGGTGCGCGTCGACAACACTGGCACCAAGCTGGTACCGGGGCTGGCCGAAAGCTGGCAGGTTTCCGACGATGGCATGACCTATACCTTCAAACTACGCTCGGCCAAGTTCTCCGACGGTTCACCGATTACCGCCAGCGATGCAGCGTTCAGTCTGTTGCGCATCCGCGACAACAAAGGGTCGCTGTGGAGCGACTCCTACAAGATTATCGACAAGGCCCAAGCACCCGACCCGCAGACACTGGTGGTGACACTCACGAGCCCTTCAGTGCCCTTCCTCGCGCAGCTGGCGTTGCCCAACGTCTCCATCCTGTCGCAAAAGGCCATGGAGAAAATGGGTGAGGAAGCCTATGCCCAGGACCCCGTTGCCTCTGGCGCCTTTATCGTCAAGGAGTGGCTACGCGGTGATCGCGTGGTGCTGGAGAAGAACCCCAACTTCTGGCAGGCCGACAAGGTGAGCCTGGATGGCGTGGAATGGATCTCCATCCCGGATGACAATACGCGGATGTTGAAGGTACAGGCCGGTGAACTGGACTCGGCGATCTTCGTGCCCTTCTCGCGCGTCGAAACCCTGAAGAAAGATCCCAACCTGGTCGTACACATGGACCCCTCCACCCGCGAGGATCATCTGCTGATCAACCATGAGCACGGACTGCTGGGCAAGCCTGAAGTACGTCAGGCCCTGGACCTTGCGATCAACAAAAAATCCCTGGTCGATACCGTGACCTTCGGCCATGGCCAGGTGGCTTATTCCTACATCCCTAAAGGCGCGCTTTATCACAATGCCGATAATCTGCAGCGCCCGTACGACCCGGAAAAAGCCAAGAAAATGCTGGCGGATGCAGGCGCCTCAGGCCTGAAGCTCAACTATGTGGTCAATGCGGGCAATGAAGCCGACGAGCAGATCGCCGTGCTGGTCCAGCAACAGCTCGCCGCCGTTGGCGTGACAGCCACCTTGCAGAAAGTCGACCCAACCCAGAGTTGGCAAATGCTGATCGACGGCGATTACGATCTGTCCGTGATGTACTGGACTAACGACATCCTCGACCCGGACCAGAAGACCACCTTCGTACTGGGACATGACACCAACATGAATTACATGACCCGCTACAAGAACGACAAGGTCAAGGATCTGGTCGCGGCGGCGCGGGTAGAAGTGGACCCGACCAAGCGCAAGCAGATGTATACCGACCTTCAGGCGATCGCCAAGCAGGACGTCAACTGGATCGATCTCTACTACAGCCCGTACATCAATATTTCGCGCAAGAACATCGAGCACTTCCAACAAAACCCACTGGGACGCTTCTCTCTTGAGGAAACAGTGAAGCGCTAACGCGTAGTGGCTTTCATCCGAGTCGGATAGGGCCAGTGGCAACGCCTTGATCACGAATCGAGGCTTGCCACTTGATGGCCAAGCAAGATCGGCCGCTCCCCGGTCATCTCGCACAGCAGCGCTGTGACGGCGTTCCCTTCAACCGTGCCATGCTCTTGCAGAAAGGCCGCCACGGCGCTGACCGCCGGCCAGTAACGGTGCACCAGGCAACTGCAGCGGGCGATCGCCTGGGCTTGGGCGTCGAGCAGCTTGCGCGGTGGCAGCAGGCTGATCAATTCATGCCCCCGGTCCAGGTCACCGCGGCCGCTGCCCCTGATCAACCGGTCGGACCGGCGGTGCCGGTAGACCGCTTCGGCCACTGGCCCGGCGAAGCAATGGAGCAGGTCACGTTCAATGGCATCGACCATCGAGGGCAGGAATTCAGCGATCCCCGGGGCGTCGAAGGCCGGGCGCGCGACCAGGTAGTCAGCTTCCACCAACCCTTCTGCGTATTGAGGGTTGCCGCGCAGGTCGAACAGAGGTCCCGTGCAGGCTTCAGCCTTGGTACGCACGGTGATGCGTTTTATCGGTTGACCGTTCCACCAAAAGGCCAGGGCATGACCCGCTTCATGGAAGGCCGTGCTGCGCGGGCATTTGTTCATTATTGGGTCCGTCACGGCAGGCGCCATTCATATCATCTGCCTCGCCGCTTGGCTTCGATAAAAGATTATCCCTATCGACCGTTAATACTGCGCCTATTAGCTATCTGGCAAAGGAGGACTAGCCTGAATTCAGGCTGGTGTAATCCGGCCCGTGAAACCTGACAAAGAGATACGAAGCGTTCAGAAACGTACTGGGCTTGCCGTGGGCCACCGTCCTTGCAATTAGACATTGCAGCGTGGCCGAACATGATCAGTTGAGCGAACTGTGAGCCCTGCGCCCTGTGTATTTCGCCTGTCGCTATTCGAAGCCTCGCCGGGCCGGATAGCTGGATGAATACGACCAAAGGTAGCTTCTCATGGCAAACGAATCGAAATGCCCGTTCAATCACGCCGCTGGCGGTGGCACGACGAACCGCGACTGGTGGCCAAACCAACTGAATCTGAAGATCCTGCACCAGCACTCCTCGCTGTCCGACCCAATGGGCGAGGATTTCAACTATGCAGAAGCGTTCAAGCGCCTGGACTTCCAGGCCTTGAAACAAGACCTGAATGCACTGATGACCGACTCGCAAGACTGGTGGCCGGCAGACTTCGGCCACTATGGACCGCTCTTTGTCCGCATGGCCTGGCACAGTGCAGGCACCTACCGCACCGGTGATGGGCGCGGTGGGGCGGGTTCCGGCCAGCAGCGATTTGCACCGCTCAACAGCTGGCCAGACAACGTCAGCCTCGATAAGGCGCGTCGGCTGCTGTGGCCGATCAAGCAGAAGTATGGTCGCAATATCTCCTGGGCTGACCTGATCGTCCTCACCGGCAACGTCGCGCTGGAATCCATGGGCTTCAAGACCTTCGGTTTTTCCGGTGGCCGCGCCGATGTCTGGGAGCCGGATGAAGACGTCTACTGGGGTTCTGAAAACAAATGGCTGGGGGGCGATGTTCGCTACGGCAAGCCCGACAAAGCCGCCATGCAAGACCCCGGCGAAGGCCAATTGGTGGCCGAGCCCGGCAACGAAGAAAGCCGCACCGACGAGGGGCGCAACCTGGAGAACCCGCTGGCCGCCGTGCAGATGGGGCTGATCTACGTCAACCCGGAAGGCCCCGAGGGCCAGCCGGACCCGGTCGCCGCCGGGCTGGACATTCGCGAAACCTTCGCCCGCATGGCGATGAACGACGAAGAAACCGTGGCACTGATTGCCGGCGGCCACGCCTTCGGCAAGACCCACGGCGCAGGCCCTGCGGACAATGTCGGCGCCGAGCCCGAGGCCGCGGGCCTGGAGCTGCAAGGCCTGGGCTGGAAGAGCACCTTCGGCACCGGCAAGGGGCCCGACACCATCACCAGTGGCCTGGAAGTCACCTGGACCACCACCCCCACCCGCTGGAGCAATAACTACCTGGAGAACCTGTTCGGTTTCGAGTGGGAGCTGACCAAGAGCCCTGCAGGCGCGCACCAATGGACGCCGAAAAACGGTGCCGGCGCGGGCATCATTCCCGATGCCCACGACCCGTCCAAACGGCGTAACCCAACGATGCTGACCACCGACCTGGCGCTGCGCTTCGACCCGATCTACGAAAAAATCTCCCGGCGCTTCCTGGCCAACCCGGACCAGTTGTCCGACGCCTTCGCCCGCGCCTGGTTCAAGCTGATCCACCGCGACATGGGCCCGCTCTCACGCTACCTCGGCCCGGAACTGCCCAACGAAGAACTGCTGTGGCAAGACCCTATCCCCACGGTCGACCATCCGCTGGTCAACGACAGCGACATCGCGGCCCTCAAAGGCAAGCTACTGGCCTCGGGCCTCACGGTTTCACAACTAGTGTCTACAGCGTGGGCCGCGGCTTCCACCTTCCGGGGTTCCGACAAACGCGGCGGTGCCAACGGTGGCCGCCTGCGCCTGGCCCCGCAGAAAGATTGGCCGGCCAACCAGCCCGAACAATTGGCTCAAGTGCTGGCGACCTTGGAAAGGGTTCGGAGCGAGTTCAACGCCGCCCAATCCGACGGCAAGAAAATCTCCCTGGCGGACCTGATCGTGCTGGCTGGCAGCGCCGGCATCGAACAGGCGGCCCAAAATGCCGGGCTCAGCGTGACGGTACCGTTCGCGCCGGGACGCATGGACGCGAGCCAGGAGCAGACGGACGTCGAGTCGTTCGGTTTTCTCGAGCCCATCGCCGACGGCTTTCGCAACTACCTCAAGGGCCGGTACCGCGTGTCCGCCGAGGCTTTGTTGATCGACAAGGCACAACTGCTGACCCTCACTGCCCCGCAAATGACGGCATTGATTGGCGGCCTGCGGGTACTGGACACCAACGTCGGCCACACGGCGCACGGTGTCTTTACCCAACGGCCAGGGACCTTGAGCAATGACTTTTTCGTCAACCTGCTCGACATGGGCGTGGAATGGAAAGCCCTTTCCGACACCCAGGAAACCTTCGAGGCCCGCGACCGCAAGACCGGCCAGGTCAAATGGACCGGCACGCGCGTCGACCTGGTTTTCGGCTCCAACGCCCAGCTACGGGCCTTGGCCGAGGTCTATGCCAGCCCGGATGCCCAGGAGCAGTTCGTCAAGGACTTCATCGCGGCGTGGGTCAAGGTGATGAACCTGGATCGGTTTGATCTCAGGTGAGCAGCGTACAAGGGCATGAGGTCTGGCAAGGAGCTGGCCTCATGAACTTTTCTTCACCCCACGCCCCCGCGTGATTGGGTACAGTCGCCTCGCTCATTCAAGAAACTAAGGTTTTAGCCCGCTCTCCCAGCGGGCTTTTTTTCGCCTGGCATTCAAGCTGACGAATGTGCGTTGCCCAACGCAGGCACGGCAGCCGCCTGCGTCTCTCGCGGTGGTTTCAACACGGGCTGCTCCAAAGCCGCGCGCCCATAAAACAGCAACGCCATCAGCCAACAACTCAACCAGACAAAAATCCCCGCCCAGAACGTGTGGGACATGTAATGCCAGCCCTGCAGGACCCGCGTCGTGCCGTAGACAAACCCCAGGGCCAGCGCCCCGTGCATCAAGGCTTTCGAATGACGCCAGCGGTAACGGCGGGCAACGAAATACAGCGCCAGCATCGTAAAGCCGCCGGACGCATGACCGCCGGGCCAGCAGCGACCGTCACCGGCGGCTTTCAGCAGCGCGAAATTCTGGAACCACTCCTTGTGCTCGATCTTGCCGGCGTACTGGGTGGTTTCCACCGGGCAGTACACGCTGGTGTGGCCCTTGAGGTAATGGATCACCCCGGTGCTGAGGGAAAAGGCGAAGACCACATAGAGGAAATCGCGACGGTGCTTGTGGGCAAGACGTAGTGGTTTGCTCAGTCGGGTCTTATCCAGCAGGCGAAGCAGTCCAGGGCGCTTTGGCGGTTGGAAGATCGGCCAGAAGAGCGACAACAGCACACCGACAATGGCCGCCTCGCCGGTCCAGTTCGGAATGACCCTCGCCCATTTGTGGGTGATTTGCTCGAACAATCGCACGTGCCCCAATGGAAACACCTGGTGCAACGGATCGTAGAAAAGATCGCTGATGGCGATGTCGAGGTGGGTCATGTCGAACAGCAAGAACACCACGACAGCACAGACCAGCGGAATTCCGAGATTAAATCCATAGAAACGGGCGCGAGCAGACATCAGCATGGGCGGTCCTAATCGTAAGAAATGTTACTGAAATGTCACCGCGCGCCAGTCAGACGCTTCGATAAAGCCGAGCAACCGTGGCGCTTGTGGCTGGGCAGTGGAAACGAACAACGAAGCCCCATAGCCAAAGGCAGAGGTCGGACGCTGGAGCGCGGTTTCCATCGCCTGCATGCATTCACTGTGGGTCACCAGGATCAGGTTTCGTCCCGCCACCTTGTGGGCCAAAGCATTACGCAGCAGGTCATGCCGGCAATTGATCAGCCAATCGTCACCGGTGCCCACCTTGTTGAACATGTACCCCGCCGTCTGGGCTGCGCGCACACGTGGACTGTTGTAGAGGTCGGCGTTATCCAGGCCCAGTTGCTCGAACCGCGCCCCCAGGCCCACCGCAACGGTACGGGCACGGTCAGTGATACCCTCGCGGTCATTCAGGCACGCGGCCTTGGAGTGATCGCAGCGTTCGACATGACGCACCAGCACGATCATCTCCCCCTTGGCCCAGCCATCGGCCAAGGCCCGGGCGCCGGCGATGTTGCCGTGGGCCAGGTCCGGTATCGCCGCCGGGCTGAGCAGCCAGAGCGTCAACGGGATCACCAGCAGTGCCGAGGCGAGGATGACCATGGCGTTTTGGTAACGGGCGAACCGGCGCGTATCGATCGAGCGCGTTACGCCGAAAAGGCTCAGTCTCAGTTCCACATCAAGCCGCCCCGACGGCATCCACCCAGTCATTCGATGGCGCGACAGTAGAGAGGCCGACGTAGGCAGGCGGTGAAACAGATGTGAAAAAAAGCTTGGGGTGCAAGCAAAGCTTGCTCCCACAGATACCCGGAAAAAAACTTACAGATCTTGCCCTCCCCGCCGATACAGCCCTGTTACATGCTCTTGCTGGCTCTTAACAACAACAATCTTCCAGCGTACCGACGATCAAGCAGCACAACGTTCCTGGAGGAATTTGATGAATAGCTGGTTTGGCAACATTAGCGTCAACATGAAATTGGGCCTGGGCTTCGGCCTGGTGCTGGTATTGACTTGCCTGCTGGCCCTGACCAGTTGGACCAGCCTGGGTGGACTGATCCAGCGCAGCAACTGGATGAGCGACATCACCCAGCTCAACGCCGGCCTGACCAAGCTTCGCGTCACCCGTCTGCAATACATGCTGACCAACGGTGACGAGACCGCCGCACAAAATGTGCAGACCACCCTCGATGGTTTCGTGGCGCAACAGAACGCCCTGCTCAGCAGCTTCAAGAGCCCGCAGAACGTCAAGTTGCTCAAGGAGCAGAGCGCAGTCATCAGCGCCTATCAGGTGTCCCTGAACAAAATGCGCAGTGCCTACCGCACCGGCAACACCGCCCGCGACGCCATGGGCGCGAACGCCGAGCTTGCCTACAAGTTGATCGAGACCATCGATTCCGACGTACGGAAAATGGCGCTCAGCGATGAGCGCTTCGCCCAGTTCCAGGCCATCACCCAGGCCAAGCAGGACTTCATGCTGGCCCGCTATGAAGTGCGCGGCTACACCGCCAACAGCAACGCCGACACCGAACGCAAGGCCGTCACCCAGCTGGACGCCGCCATCGCGTCGCTCAAGCCATTGAACGAGCACTTCTCCAGCACCCGCCAGGATGAACTGCGCCAACTGGAAAACGCCCTGGCCCAATACCGCAGCGCCGTGCAGGCCTTCAAGCTGGCCACCGCCGACGCGGTACAGGCACGCAAGGAAATGACTGAACAAGGCGCGTCAATCGTGACGTTGAGCGAACAGCTGTACCAGATCCAGCTCGACCGCCGCGACGCCGAAAGTGCCCAGGCGCGCACCCTGCAACTGGTCAGCACCCTGCTGGCATTGCTGGTCGGCGTCATTGCCGCCGTGATCATCACTCGCCAGATCACCGGCCCGCTGCGCGACACCCTGGCCGTCGTCGAGCGCATTGCCGGTGGCGACCTGTCGCACACGGTCGTCGTCACTCGCCGCGATGAACTGGGCGTGCTGCAACAAGGCATTGCGCGCATGGGCGTGACCCTGCGCGACTTGATCAGCGGCATCCGCGATGGCGTGACCCAGATCGCCAGCGCCGCCGAAGAGCTGTCCGCCGTCACCGAGCAGACCAGCGCCGGGGTCAACAGCCAGAAAGTCGAGACCGATCAGGTCGCGACCGCCATGCACGAAATGACCGCCACGGTGCAGGAAGTGGCCCGCAATGCCGAAGAAGCCTCCCAGGCCGCGGCCGCCGCCGACGGCGAAGCCCGTGCCGGTGACAAGGTGGTCAGCGAAGCCATCGCCCAGATCGAACGGCTGGCCAGCGAAGTGGTTCGCTCCACCGACGCCATGACCGTGCTGCAACAGGAAAGCGACAAGATCGGCAGCGTCATGGACGTGATCAAGGCCGTGGCCGAGCAAACCAACCTGCTGGCCCTCAACGCAGCCATCGAAGCGGCCCGCGCCGGTGAAGCCGGACGGGGTTTTGCCGTGGTCGCCGACGAAGTCCGTGGCCTGGCCCAGCGCACGCAGAAATCCACCGAGGAAATCGAAGGCCTGGTGGCCGGGCTGCAGAATGGCACCCAGCAAGTGGCGGCCGTGATGAACAACAGCCGCAACCTCACCGACAGCAGCGTGGCCCTGACACGCAAGGCTGGGGAATCACTGGGGAACATCACCCGCACGGTGTCGAACATCCAGTCGATGAACCAGCAGATCGCCGCTGCCGCCGAGCAGCAAAGCGCCGTGGCCGAGGAGATCAGCCGCAGCATCATCAACGTGCGCGACGTCTCCGAACAGACCGCCGCCGCCAGCGAAGAAACCGCCGCTTCCAGTGTTGAACTGGCGCGGTTGGGGAATCAGTTGCAGATGATGGTGAGTCACTTCAGGGTTTGATCATGAGAAACGCCCGTTTCCAATTGGCAATGGGCGTTTCGCGTGAAGGCTTTGCTCAAGGGTTCCAGGGGTTGATGACTTCAACGCCTGGGAACTTGAAGTCTTTGGTATTGCGGGTTGCGATCAGAGCGCCATGTGCTCGGCAAATGGCTGCGATTTGCGCGTCGGCCATACCTGCCGCCCGCCCCTTAGCCTCGCATGACGCAACCAGGGCCGCGTACTCGACAGCTGCGTGGGCATCAAAGGGTAGGATCCTGTCGACAAAATCCTCTTCAAACATTGCCATGGCATGGGACTCGAGCTTTTGCTTGCGCTTGCCGAAAGGCAGCCGAGCGATACCATGAAGAATCTCCGCAACTGTAATAGCGCAAATAACCAGGTCCATTGCCGGCTGTGAATCGATCCACGCCAGGACGGTTGCGTTCGGCTCGGCGCGCATGAACTCTGAAATGACATTGGTATCGAGCACTATCATTCAGAAAGATCCACCGCCGTTGCTTTCTCGTCACGCGAAGGCAGATCCAGATCAACTCCACCCAAGGAGCTGAACCTGTTTCGGATACGACTTCCTAATCCTCCCGCCGGGCTGACTGTCGCCAAGGCACGCCCCAAGATCAGCCTTGCCTCTTCCTCCATGGAGTGACCGTTGTGGGCGGCGGCGATACGCAGTTGTTCCTTGATCTGATCATCAAGGTTTCGAATCGTGATGCTGGCCATAATCCCCTCGCAATCAATGAAATCATTGATTTCAAACTTAGGTTAATCTCTCCTGCTTGTCCAGCTACCGTTACACACTCATCCATAACGACTGTATCAACTCCCGCTCAACCAAGATCCAGACAACGCATCGCCCTTTCGTACAAAACCCACCCCCTCTCGTCCTACCGCCTTTTGTCCCACGCTCCTGTACGGTTTGCCCTGGACCGCACATTCCGTTCGAACAGGAGATGGACAGCACATGGACGCAAGCAACGACTCACTGTTGCACCGGCTCATCGAAGCCCCAATCGGCGATGACAACGCCCAGGCCGATTTCAGGACAGCCCTGCAGCGCATGGGATTGACGTCGGTCTTCGACGTCATGCGCATGGGCAAGGCGCAGTTCGTCCTTGAGTTGGGCAAGCACACCGACGTGGATGCCGGGCAGGTCTATGACAATGCCGCCAGCTATGCCGGGCAGGTCAGTCGCCTGTATCAGGAGCACCTGATATCACCCAGCGATACTCGGCGACGTGCCCGGCGCAGCCTGGGTTCGGACTCAACCTCGGCGTCCGTCAGCTATCAAGCGCTGTTCAACGAGCATTGGGATCAGTTCTGCAAGGAAGGTGACATCGCGGCCATCGACTCGCCCGTGGCCTATCTGCGGGCGCTGTATCTGTTTGCCGGCCAGCTGGAAAACGCCTCCCCATCAACCGACAAAATCACCCTGGAGCAACGGCGACCGGACCTCAAGGGGCTGATGCTCGATCACCAGAGCGCCTTCGTTGCGCGGCCAATGCTGGACATCGTCAATGACACCTTGCGCAGCGCGCTCGAAGCCCATCTGGCAACGAGCGACAAGACCGTCCACCAGGTCCTGGCCAGCGAACACTACCCCTTCTCGCTGCCCTACGACCTGCATCATCACCAGTGCCTGTTGGGGCTGGGCGCAAACAAACTGGTGCTGGGCGAATTGAATTATCGGGTGAGCCTGAAACTTCCGTTTTCACCAGGGGATTCACCTTACGGGCGTGTTTCGCAATCCCATGTCGAGGCGCAAAGATTGTTGTCCGGGCTCAGTCCTGAGCAACAGAAAATCCTGCTCGCGCCGGCCAGTTCAGACCTGGACCTTGACGTCCTGAAGAGAAGCTACGGCACTGAAAACCCCAATCGCCTCCACGATCTTTCGTTCTTCAAGGAGCGCACCGGGCTGACCACGGAACAGGTCGAACAGTTGCTGGCACAAGGTGCCTACAGCCCACGAACCTCGACCGCCAGTCCCCCCTCGATTCATGCCAACAATTATGGAGCCGCTTACATCAACGGGCCGGAATCGACAGCCACCCTGACGACTCTCAAATCCGCGAACACCGTCATCCATGCATCTCGCGAACGGTTCGCCCGCATGCAGCGGATGATCCGATTGCAGCGCTGGACCGGTATTCCCATTGCCGAACTGGACACGCTGATCGTCAGTGCCCTGCGCTCGGAAGGCAGCACGACGATGACGCTCAACACCAATACCTTGCGCACCCTGGGGGTCTATCGCTACCTGAACCAACGCCACGGCATCGCACCGCAAGAGTTTGCGTCGTTACTGCACGACATGCCGATTGCTGCTTGCGGCCAGCAGGTGCCCTTGTTTGACCAGGTGTTCAATCGAACCCAATTGCTCGGACACCCGCAGGTGGAAGACTTGGTCACGACGGACCTGAAAACCTTCAGCTATCTCAGTGCGGGCCTCGGACTTCCCATGACGCAGGATTCGCTGCTGTTGCTAACGAAGCAAACCGAAAAATACCTGTCTTCGTTTAACCACGATTTATCCACAGTCTCGTCACTCTACCGCCAGGCCCGTATCGCCCGGATGTTTGGTCTCTCTCCCTTCGAATGCACGGCGCTGGCCCGCTTACTGGGCGGGGAGGATTTCTGCAAAGCGTTGGTGACAGGGGCATTGAGTACTTCGCACGTCTCACAGCCCGACATTCTCGATGTGCTGATGGCGCTGGATTGGGCCGTCGACTGGCTCAAGCAAGACAACCGGGATGTCGCGTCATGGTGTCGTCTGTTCGATGTTGTCGAAGACGACGTGCCAATGAACAAGAGCCTGGAAAAACGACTGTCGATACTGCTGGCGGAAGCCCCCCAACCGAGCGGAGACCGGCACGTGGTGGAGACCTTGCTGCACGACCTTGCCGACTTGTCTGCGGAATACTTCCCCTGCGTGATGCGAATGGCCGACACCCATGCAACAACGATTGTCGCGGCCATCGAGAGCGCCCCTGGGAAAATGCCTGCATTGCTGGCGACGGTATTGCGCACGGCCCAAGCGTGCAAGGGTTTGCACCTGAGCAGCAGCACCCTGCGACAATTGATGAATAACCCAACCTGGCTGGCCACAGGCAGCACAGGAACGCTGACGCCTCAAACCCTGTATCTACTCGAACGCTTCAGTCACTGCGCCCACCATCAAGCCCGGTCAGAAGAACACCTGCTGCATTACTTGCAGCTTGCCAACCAGGACACGCCGCAAGGCACAGGCGAAGAAGCCAATAAACTGCTGGCCAGCCTGCTGGACTGGAGCACTGACGAAGTCAGTTGCCTGACCGCACACCTGGACCATAAACGCGCCCAGTCCATGGAAGCCGTGGATTGGATCATGCGCTGCCAAGCGTGCTGCCAGCACACCGGGCTGTCGGCCAGCCTGCTGCTCAAGGCAACCGCACTCAACAACGACAGCGAGACATCGGACTGGAGGACCGTCGGTGAAGCGCTGATCGCGGCCTGCCACTGACACGTCCACCGTCCTCAACATTCAAGGATTGAATATGACCGTTGCCATAAAAAAGCAGCTTGATGAAAGCCTGCGTGATGCACAGTTAGCGCTCTATTTGAACCAGGTCGCGCCCAACAACCCTACGACAAGAAACCTGAAGCTCAAGACGGCCGAGGCGCTTTACGAATACTGGTTGCTCGATGTGCTGGTCAGCCAGGACGTGCCCACCACACCCGTGGCGTGTGCCATCGCCAGCCTGCAGCAATACGTCCATCGCATCCTGATGAACCTGGAACCCGGCTACGACTCGGCAAGCCTGGGCGCCGAGCACCTGAAGACTTGGCGCAACGAGCTGCATCAATACCCCACCTGGGCCGCCCATCAAAAGTTGCTCTATTTCCCGGCGATTTATCTGGACCCATTGCTGAGGGCCAACAAGAGCGACAACTTCCGGCAACTGGAAAACGACCTCAATCAGAACCAGATTCAACCCGATGCGGTCCAGTCCGCGGTCACGGCATACCTGACCCGGTTCGAAGAAGTCGCCAACCTGAACATTCTCACTGGCTACATCGATGGCGAGGACTTTGCCAACAGCACTTACTATTTCATTGCCAAATCACGCTCCGAGAACAGCTATTTCTGGCGTTCGCTGAACATGGCTCAACGCCCAATCAACGGCACGCCACCGCCCTCGCCTGCCACCCCGCCGAAACTTGACCAGCCCGATCCCTACGCCTGGTCGGACTGGGAAAAAGCCAACGTGCCAATTTCCGATAACGCGGTCGAACATTCAATAAGGCCGGTCTGGTTCAACAATCGTTTGTTCGTCGTATGGGCCGAATGCATCCATCAGGATCCATCAGCCACCCGCAATGCTTCTTCACCGTCACAAGCGACCACCCATCATCCGCTATTACGCTTGAGCCTCTGTTTCAAAAAACCGGATGGAAGCTGGAGCACCCCGCGTGTTTGCCTGCAGGGCTATTGCGAGGACAACGCGCTTCGCAGCATGGAGCTGGATGCGATCAAGGCATTGGTCGGCATTGTTGCTGTGCAATACCGCAAGGGTGCGCGCGATGTGTTGTTTCTCGCCTTGTGTGCACGTGAAGCCAGGACCGACTCGCTCAATTCAACCGGCAACCACTTCACGTTCATTAAAACAACGTGCATCGATAAAAACCTCACCCCTGAGCCCGGTAGCTCAGCCACCACGGAACAAGCAGCGAAAGAGCATTATCGCCAGTACAACGCCGATGAAAAAACACTCGTCAGCGCTACGGCGCAACGTATCCAAACCAAAACATCCGCCGAAATCGTCCCCATTGAAGTTGCCCTCCCCGAGAATATGGAAGTCTCCATGTCGGATTTCGATGGGCATCGGCAACGCATTGGCATCGAATCAGTCGAGGGGCCCACAGCCTCTACCCTCACGCTGCGTATGAGCGCGGTCATCGGCCTTGACGGCGGCGCTATCGGTACGCCTTCAAATCGTAAAGAAATGCGCTTGAGACTAACGACCTCGCCCTATCACACGCCTCGACTTCATTTTGGCTGGGTGCTTCCTGCCCGAAGCTTGCCGGAAACGCCCTATGTAGCACTTAACGCCGGTTCGTTTTCTTCAGTAATCAATGCACCTTCGAAGGCCCTCGATCAAAACTACCGACTGTCATTCGATCACATGACCGATGTAATCAAGGATAATGAACACTCGCTTGGCCTTACATTGTCAGAGGACTTTCAGGGGAAATTAATTTCCACTCAGGCAGCACGACACCTGATCGCAGCAAGTAGACGTGTGACTGACACCAGAATATCCGGCACGGTGCAAAACCTGACCCTGCACGCGAACAATTCCGCCCCGCTGAACCTGGGTGAGACATTCGTTAGCCTGGACGAACCCCTCCTCCTCCAGTACGTGATTTTCCGCCGCCCGGACGCCTCGCACACTCAATCGTTAACCTTTGAAGACCTGACGGTCGTAGCAGAGTCCAGCCCCGCACCGAACCTGGAGAAGTTCCTTGAGTTCACCTGGCGCAGCACAGACCTCGCCAAGCACGGTGACACTTTCCTTTGTGGGGTCGCCTTCGTTCACCCCGAGGAGCCGGAAAAAAAACTCTACTCCGCCCTCAAGGCGATCAAGCTGAAGTTCACTCCGGCACGCCTCCAGCCGCCAACCATTACTCACGTATCGACGCCAGGCCTGGGCGCCAGTCAATCCATCGATTTCGCCGGTTCCGCCATCAACGAAAGCGATGCCCAGAACAAACCGCGCCAGCCCATCAGGTTGAACACCCTATTCGCTCCAGAACTGATCCGTCATACCGAAAACAGCCTGGATGATTTGTTTGATTGGCAGACCCAACATTTGCCGGAACCGGCCTTACCAGGCGTCGTCAGCAACAAGATGGATTTCCACGGCCCATACGGCCGTTACTTCACGGAGCTGTTCCTCTACGTACCGTGGCTGATCGCCTACCGGCTAAACACCGAACAACGATACGAGGAAGCCGAACGCTGGCTCCGATATGTCTTCGACCCGAGTCGCGCAAATGAGGGGTGTTGGAGAAGCGTGCCTCTGGTCGACAGCAATATGACGGCCTATCACGACCAGGCCCCCCACGATCCACACCAGATTGCCCTCAGTCATCCGGTGCACCTTCGCAAAGCGCTGTACTTCCTGTACCTCGACATCCTGATCAACCGAGGCGACGCCGCGTATCGCGCGCTGACACCCGATAGCCTCAGTGAGGCCAAGCTATGGTACGTACGGGCGCTGGAGTTATTGGGACCGCGGGCGGTCGTTCAGACACTCGATCAATGGACGAGCATCAGCCTGCAAGCGTTGAGCGAAAGCAGCAATGAAAACCTGCGCGGGTTCGAACGCGTCCTGAGCCAATCCGACACCCCCCACCCGTTGCGCATTCGTGGTAACCCTTCGCCGTCGTCCTTGCCTGCGGTCGATACCCCGTACTTGCGAGTACCGTTCAACCCCGAGCTGCTCAAACGCTGGGACATCACCGAAAGTCGCCTGTACAACCTGCGGCATAACCTCGACATCGTCGGCAAGCCGCTGCATTTGCCGCTGTTCGCTCCGCCGCTGGATCCTCGCGCCTTGCCCGGTGCCAACGCCCTGAACATCGCCGACAGCGCCGCGTCGGGTTTATCGCTCCCACACCTCCCGAACTATCGCTTCATGGTCATGCACAGCCAGGCACAGAGTGCCGTTGAAAGCCTCAGCCAGTTCGGCGCCACGCTGCTATCGCTGATCGAGCGCAAAGAGCAGGCTCAATTGCAGGAACTGCAACAACAGCAAGCCTGGGACCTGGCGAAAATCTCGGTCGACCTGCAACGCCAGGCACTGAAGATCGACCGCCATAACCGCCAGGCGCTGCTGGCCAGCCGTTCTATCGTCGCGGGACGAGCCCATTACTACCAGAATCTGCTGGACAAAGGCGTCAGTGAAGCCGAGAGGCACGCCTGTCGGTTGTACTTGAGAAGTGGCTCAGCCGAACGGGATGCGTCCGACTCCCAGGCCGTAGCAGGCAGCCTAATGATGACCCCTAACATTTTTGGCTTCAGCAATGGCGGCTCCCGTTGGGAAGGTGCGCTGCACGCTGGCGCAGCGATCGCCCAAGGCACCGCCATCAGCGACCGCACGACAGCGGCCCATCTCGAGCGGACGGCACAGTTCCATCGTCGTCGGCAGGAATGGACCCAGGCCCGAGACCAGGCACAGCTCGAACTGGCGCAGGTCGACGCACAACTGGCACATGTTGCCGAGCAGGAAACGGCCACGCACCTGCAACTTCGCCTGGCGGAATCGAGCCTGGGCCAAGCCAAGACCAACTACGATTTTTTCCGCAAGCGCTTTACCAAAGCTCAACTGTACCAATGGCTCAATAGCCAGTTTGCCGCGCTCTACCGCCAAGCCTACGACGCAACAGTGGGTCTTTGCCTGACGGCTGAAGCTTGCTGGCAGTATGAACTGGCGGATTTGAACACGCGTTTCATCCAACCCGACACCTGGAACGCGACCTATCGAGGCCTCGGGATGGGCGAGCAGCTGAAGCTGAGCCTGTTGAACATGCAGGCCGAATACTTGCGCCGCAACGAGCGGGATCTGGAAATTCGTAAAACGGTATCGCTGCGTCAACTCAAAAGCAAAACCGCAACCAGCACCATTAACAAGGAATGGGCGCAAATTCACGCCGACCTGTTGCAAGGCCAGTGCGAATTCGAGCTGACCCAAGAGTTGTTCGAGGAAGACTACAAAGATCGGCAGCATTATTTGCGGCGCATCAAGACCATCAGCGTCTCCTTGCCAGCCATCGTCGGCCCTTATGAAAACATTCGGGCCACGCTGACCCAGACCGCCAGCAAGGTGTTCATGTCTCCCGGTGGCCAGTCCGTGGAAAGCCGCTACGCCAACCAGCAAATTGCCCTTTCCACGGGGGTCGACGATAACGGTCTGTTCACCCTCAACTTCAACGATGAGCGCTACCTGCCCTTCGAATACACCGGTGCGGTCTCCACGTGGTGCCTGAACTTCCCCAACCCCGAAGCCCAAAAGGACATGCTGGCGTCACTGACCGACATCATCGTGCAGGTGAACTACACAGCCCGGGCAGGCGGAGGTTCGCGATGAGTGAACACAGCACAATGCCTGTCAACGCGCCGTCACTGCCCAAGGGCGGCGGCGCCATCCAGAGCATCGGCAAGGGATGGAGCGCCATCGGCGCCCACGGCACGGCGTCCTATGAGATTGCCCTGCCGATTTCCCCGGGGCGCGGCTTTGCCCCCTCCTTGTCGCTGGGGTACGCCAGCTCGGCCGGCAATGGCGTGTTCGGCATCGGCTGGGGGCTGTCGCTGCCCTGTGTGGCGCGATGGACCGCCCAGGGTGTACCGGCCTATACCGAAGAAGACGAGATCATCGGCCCCGGTGCCGTGGTGTGGTTGCCCGAGCGAGATCCGCAAGGTGCCATCCGCTCGACGCGCATCGACCGCTACAACCGTCTGGCGCTGAACAAGACCTACACAGTGATCCGCTACTTTCCGAGAATCGAAAGCCGCTTCGAGCGGATCGAGTATTGGTCGTCGGACAAGGAAACACCGGGTTTCTGGCTCGTACATGATGCCGATGGCAGCCTCCATGTATTCGGAAAAAGCCCTTCGGCGCGTCGAGCAGATCCCCTGGATTCAAGGCGTGTGGGCGAGTGGCTGCTGGAAGAAAGCCTGAACGCCCACGGCGAGCACATCCTTTACCAGTACAAGGCCGACGTCACGGCGCAGCGCTATCTGAGCCGGGTGTGCTATGGCAATTTCAAGGCCGATGCGGACCTCTACCTGTGGGAAGCGGATCGGCTGAAGGCTGTGCAATGGCACTTCGAATTGGTGTTCGACTACGGTGAACGGAGCACGGAATACCAACGGAAGCCGAACTATGAAGGCCACCAATGGCTGGCCCGTGACGACGCGTTTTCCAGCTTCGCCTACGGTTTTGAGTTACGCACCGAACGACTGTGCCGCCAGGTACTGATGTTCCACCGCTTTCCTGATGAATGGGGCGCGGCCCCCGTCCTGGTGCGACGCGTGCTGCTCGATTATCGTCAGACCAGCCTGGGCTATCACCAGCTGACCGCCGCCCACGACCAGGCATTCGGCGACTCGACGACGGCCGATCACCGTCCGCCTGTCGAGTTCAGCTACAGCGAGTTCAAGTTCCCGCTTGAACGCCCCGACTGGCAGCCTTGGCAAAACATGCCGGGGCTCAACAAAAACCAGGGTTTTCAACTGGTGGATCTGTACGGCGAAGGCTTGCCGGGCGTGCTCCATCGAGGCGATGGCGGTTGGTATTACCGCGAACCCATGCGAGCCAAGGCCAACAGCAATGAAGTGGCTTACGGCCAATGGCGGGCGTTGCCCCGCATTCCCGTTGCCGACCCTGCAAAACCATTGCAGCAGTCACTGAGCGACCTCACGGGCGACGGTCGACTGGACTGGATCATCGCCCAGCCGGGGTGGAGCGGTTTTTTCTCCCTCGGTCCCGAGCGCAACTGGTCGGATTTCGCCACGTTCAACGCGTTCCCCGCGGAATTTTTCAATCCACAAGGACAGTTGGCCGACCTGATGGGCGCGGGCCTCAGCGACCTGGTGTTGATCGGCCCACGCAGCGTTCGCGTGTACGCCAACCAGCAGGAGAATGGTTTTTCGGCAGCCCGCGAAATATCTCGCGGCGAGGCAGACGACGCCCTCCCACTCCTCAGCGCGTCGCCCTCCGAGTTGGTGGCATTCAGCGACATGCTCGGCAGTGGCCAACAGCACCTGGTACGCATTCGTCACAACGAAGTGAAGTGCTGGCCAAACCTGGGGCATGGACGTTTCGGCAACGGCATCGTGCTGGGTTCACCGGGCCTGGCATACGAAACCTTCGACGCCTCGCATATTCGTTTGGCGGACCTGGATGGCTCCGGCGCCACCGATCTGCTCTATCTGCAAGCGGACCAGGCGCTAATCTTCATGAACCGCGGTGGCAATGGCTTCAGCCCTCCCGTGGCGCTGCCCTGGCCCCAAGGCCTGCACTACGACCGCCTATGCCAGGTGAGCATCGCCGACCTGCAAGGCCTCGGCTGCTCCAGCCTGGTCCTGAGCCTGCCCCACAGGGGAAACCAACATTGGCGCTACGACTTCGTCAGCGCGAAACCGTATTTACTCACCGGCACAAACAACAATATGGGTGCCGCCAACAGTATCCGCTACCGCAGTTCCGCGCAGGAATGGCTGGACGAAAAAGCCGAAAGAATGGCCGCCGACAGGCCCCTGGCTTGTCATCTGCCATTGGTCGTGCACGTGGTATCGAATCAAACCCAGTTGGACGAGATAACGGGCAATCGGCTGCTCCAGTCCTTCACCTATCGCCAAGGTTATTACGACGGCATCGAACGGGAATTTCGCGGCTTTGGCCTGCTGCTGCAAACCGACGAGCAGACCAACCCCGACGATGCCGAATCACCAGGCTTCACGACGCCGTGCCTGACCAAGAACTGGTTTCACACCGGCCAGGCGGTGGACCTGCCCCGTATCGGTTACAGCCACGCGGATCCCATCGCCGTGGCGCCGGGCAAGACCTTGCTGAGCCAATACCTGCCTGAGACCGGGAGCGACACCCCCATTGTCTCGCCCACCACGGCGACCATCCTGGAAATGTCTCGCGCCCTCAGTGGCTATCTACTGCGAAGCGAGGTATTTGGAGTCGATACGCGCCAGGGCAGCAGAACGTTGTATTCGGTCCAGGAAAATCGCTATCGCATACGCCTGCTCCAGGCACCCGAGGGCAACCGGCGCCATGCCCGGATGTTGCCGCTGCTGCTGGAGTCCATCCACTATCAGTACGAAGGCCTGACCGACGATCCGCAATGCCAGCACACCTTCAATCTGCAGTACGACGCCTATGGCTCGCTGACTCACAGCGTAAACGTCCATTACGCCCGACGAAAAACCCTCGACGATACTCCGCCGTTCAGTGACGCCGATCAGCAACGCTGGTGGCGCGATGCTCATGATCCAGCGCAACAGTTCCATTACCTGACCGAAACCTGCGCCGAGTACATCCATCTGCCAGCGCCTCAGGGTTGGCGACTGGGCTTGCCGTACCGCCAGCGGACCCATGCGCTGAAGAAACCCAAGGCACCCGAGACCGGCGGGCTGAGCACACGGGACATGACCTATGAAAGGTTCATCGAACTCACCGGGGAAACCGCCTGGATAACCCAAAGCGTTCTGACTGGCCTGTCGGTGCAACGCTACAAGGACGCCTCCACCGCAGAAACCTTGCCGGACGGCGTCGCCCACTTCGAAGCCCTGGGCGCCCACATGGAAACCGCCGAGCTGGACGAAACCGCCTTGAAAGCTTTCCATCTGTTGCCACAAACCTCCCGCCCGAAGGGCAAGCTGCTGGAACGAATCGGCTACCACCGCATGGACGCCTTTCTGCCGGCGACGCCACTGCTCGACAAACTCTGGTCAGTCAAAAGAGATTTTGCGACCTACGCGCCACTGGAAGGCTTCTACAAAATCCAGACCCAACAGGCGAGTGAACACCATGGCGTGACCGCCTTCAGCTACGACAATTACCACTGCTTTATCACCGCATTCAAACTGCCCGATGGCTGTGTCACCCAAGCGCTCTACGATTACCGCTCGCTGCTGCCACGGCGCATTACCGATCCCAACGGCAACGTCCAGGAAGGCCTGGTTGATGCCTTCGGCCAAGTATTGGCCACGACATTCTACGGTACCGAAAACAACACCCCCGTGGGTTTCAAACCCATCGCGCAGTTCAAGCGGCTGTGTTTCGACAGTTCGACAGAAGCGATCGAACAGCGCCAGGACGCCTTGCAGGAGGCCGCCACAGCGCTCTGTTACACGCCCTTCAGCTGGATGGGTTGCGTGTCGAACGCCGCGCTGGCGGACGGCGACTGGCTGGCGCGATGCGTGCTCAACCGAGACCTGCTCCCCAGCGGACATATCCGTGCGTCGGCTCGAACGCGACTGGGGGATCTTCAAACACTCTGCGCCGACGACCTGAAACTGAAGAACGAAATGGATGCCGCAACGCGTGAGCCGGTGCACCTCGCCGCACTGGTGGCCGACCGCTACCCCGATGACGACCAGCAGCAAATCCGCATTGCCATCACCTGCTTCGACGGTTTCGGTCGAACCCTGCAAAGCAAGCAACGGGTCGAGCCGGGCATGGCCTACGTCGTCACATCCCAGGGAGCACTGGCGCTCAAGGACGAAAAACCCATGGAGCAAACAACGGCAACACGCTGGCGTGTCAGCGAACGAGTGGAATACAACAACAAGGGTTTGCCGATCCGCCTCTACCGCCCTTACTTCGCCGATCAGCACCGCTACATCAACGACGAGTCCTTGCGGCAGTTCGGTCATTGCGACCAGCAGTTCTACGATGCATTGGGTCGCCCCACCCGCACGCGCCTGGCCACACAGGCTGGCCTTTCCTATATGCGGCGGCACTCCCGCCATGCCTGGTACACCCTGGACGAGGACGAGAACGACACCCTGGAAGAGGTCATGGCCGAACAAGCACCGGTTATCGGAGGTGAGGCATGAACCCACGCCTTCACCGCAGGACACCGACGCTCAAGGCTGTCGACAGTCGAGGCCTGCCCGTGCGACAGGTCGCTTACTGCCGGCGTAACGCAGAAGAACAATCCCAAGCGCGCATCACCCGCCAACACCACGACACGGCTGGACGCCAGGTTGCGCAGTGGGACCCAAGGCTGTTCGACACAGCAACCGAAGCCAACCTGACGACCGTCTACAGCCTTTCCGGCAAGCCGTTGTTGGTGAACAGTGTCGACGCCGGCTGGCGCCTGAATCTCCCTGGCGCTGCCGGACAGATCGTGCGCAGCTGGGATCAGCGAGGAAACCATTGGCGCACCACTTACGACCAGCAGCTAAGGCCGACCGCCATCCACGAGCAATTGCCAGATCAGGATCCGCGCCGAGTCGAATGCCTGCGCTACGGCGACAGCTCGCCGGAATCCGCCGCACGCAACCTTTGCGGCGCCCTGATCCGCCACGATGACAGCGCGGGCAGCCTGCTCGTCGATGAATACGCCCTCTGCGGCAAACCGCTTGGCCAGGCGCGACACTTCCTCGTCGATGCGGCACAACCCGACTGGCCGGCCGAGGAGATCGCCCGCGACAAACTGCTGGAAAAGGGCAACGGCTACGAAACCCGCTGGCGCTACGATGCATTGGCGCACCCTATCCTGCTGGTGGATGCGGCCCGGCACCAACAGCGCTACGGGTTTGATATCGCCGGCCAACTCAAGGTTGTGAGCCTGAAAGTAAAAGACGCTACGACTGAAAAAACCATCCTGAAGGATCTCGTCTACAACGCGTCTGGCCAGGTCGAATCCCAGGTTGCCGGCAACGGCGTCATCAGTCGCGCCGCATTCGATCCGGCCAGCGGCCGACTGATCTCACTCAGCGCGTCGGTGTCTGGCAACACCTTGCAGGATCTGCGCTACACCTACGACGCGGTGGGTAACGTGACGCACATCGAGGATCGGGCCCAACCGGTGCAGTTCGGCAGCAACCAACGGGTCGACGCCACCTGCACGTTCACCTACGACAGCCTTTACCAGTTGAGCAGCGCGACGGGCCGTGAAACGGCGGGGCTGACCAGCAATCCCGAACTTCCCGCCTTCAGCAGGACGCCGTTCGACGCCCGGCAACTGTTCCCGTTTACCGAGCACTACCAGTACGACGCCGGTGGCAACCTGATCGAACTGCGCCATGTCCGCGACCGCAACAACTACACCCGGAAGCTGGAGATAGCCGCCTCCAGCAATCGCCTGCTGTCCTGGAACAAGGCTGAACACTACGATGCCAACGGTAACCCGCAGGTACTCCATCCGGGCCGGGCACTGGAGTGGAATGCCCGCAATCAACTCGCCAGCGTGACGCTGGTGCAGCGCGCAGACGGCCGCCACGACCTTGAGCGCTATGGCTACGACAGCACGGGGCAACGGGTGCGCAAGGTCCAGGTCACCTATGCTTCGGCTGTGACCCATACCCGGGAAGTCCGTTACCTGCCGGGCCTCGAAATCCACACCCGTCAGCACGAACGCCTGGAAGTCATCACCCTGCAGGCCGGCCGTTGCAGCGTGCGGTACTTGCACTGGACCGAAGGCCGCCCAGCCGGCATCGCCGCCAACCAGACACGCTACAGCCTGGACGATCACCTGGGTTCCAGCTCGCTGGAACTCGACGATGAAGGCTGGCTGATCAGCCAGGAAAGCTATCTCCCCTACGGCGGAACCGCTTGGGCTGCGTCCCGCTCAGCCGTGGAAGCCGACTACCGGACCCTTCGCTATTCCGGCAAGGAGCGTGACGCCAGCGGCCTGTATTACTACGGACACCGTTACTACGCACCGTGGTTGCAACGCTGGATCAGTCCCGATCCGGCGGGAGCGGTTGACGGGCTGAACCTGTATTGCATGGTAGGGAACAACCCGATGAGATTTACCGACCCTTCGGGCCTGATGAGGGACGAGGACTTCAGGGAATTCGAAACCTGGGGCCGGGCCCGGTCGCAGGAAATCATGGATTCGGCAAAAGGTGACTATTCCTATCGTTTGATGCCGGATTACTTCGATAAAACGTCCGATCAGTTTCTCAATGGCGGGCTCCTGCGCCAGGAGTTTCTTGCTCACTCTTATGGCTACATCAAGACGGAAGAAGTCGGGCTCAGCGACTTCTTCAACCTGCCAAAGCCGCAAGGCAGCATGAGGGGATACAAAGGCGTGGACCGCAACTATGACGGCCGGGCCAGGACCGACACCCCCTCAGAACACTATTTGAACTTTGGCACCTATCGGATCGGCAATGCCGCTGAATACCTGGCCGATTTATCCAGCCGATACGCCGCCGCCAAAAACGACATGTTCCACAATGTGGCCATAGACGAGGACGTCCTGAAGGACGCACCAACGCTAAGCCGGCTGACCGATCAGGTCCATGAACTGCAGCAACCGACTCGGGGCTGGATCGAAACCCATATTGAAAACATGGGTGGGATCATGCCGATACGTGCCGGAGGCCCCGGGACCCATGCCGAAGTCCGGCTGGCGAATTCCGTGGTAGCGCTCTACCCGGACAGGGCGGAAAGGATGCTTTCCGACACCACGATATTCACTGACACCCTGTTCAGGGGTAAAGCCCCAGAACCGTTTCCGGCCTGCATCAATTGCAGCGGCATTCTTCCAGCGCAAATCACGGTGCCGACCGGACGCACCCCCGTCGACTACGCGGGCTACAACGCTCGCGTCCAGCAGATAAACGAGGCACCACGTCCTCGCCAACGAGGCAGCCGGGCGAGAAGATAATGTCAGTCAAACACTGATTGCATTGGTGAACACCAGGCGATTGCCGAACGGATCGACCACCGCCATGTCCTGGCTCCCCCAGGGCATGGCCTGGATGTGCGGGCGGGCGAAGGTGTATTGCTTGGCCAGCAACTGCGCCTGGAACGCTTCCAGTTCATCGGTCTCGATCCGCAGCGCCGAGCCCGGCGTGCAATCGCCATGGTGCTCGGACAGGTGCAGCACGCAGTCGCCACGGGAGACTTGCAGGTACAGCGGGAAGTCGTCGCCGAAACGATGTTGCCAGTCGACGGTAAACCCCAGGAAGTCGACATAGAATACCAACGCCTTGGCTTCATCGAAGATCCGCAGGATCGGAGTGGTTTTACCGAAGCTCATGGGTTGCTCCCTGGCTGAAAAAGACCCAGTGTAGATGGGTTGACCCTAGTGCTTCGGCCTGGGTTCCGGGTTCTTTAGTGTCAATACGCCATTATTATGGCGCCAATTAAAACAAATTCAGCCGTCCAGCCCCGTCCTCAGGCGCGATCCAATTGGCTGAATCCCTGGCGCAGATCGCCTTCGCGCGCCAGAAACCGACCTGCTCTGCGCCCATTCGCCCGCCCCTCGCCATAACTCAGGACACCGTTGACCCACACCCCGTCGATGCCTTCGGCAGGCCGTTGCGGCGCGTTGAAATCAGCCACGTCGCGAATGGTTTGCGGGTTGAACAACACCAGGTCCGCCCAGTGTCCTTCACGAATTTCGCCACGTTCCTTCAGGCCGAAGCGCGCCGCCGACAGACCGGTCATTTTGTGCACGGCGGTGTGCAACGGAAAAAGCCCGACGTCACGACTGAAATGTCCCAGCACCCGTGGGAAAGCGCCCCACAAGCGTGGATGGGGGAACGGGTCTTCGGGCAAACCGTCGGAACCCACCATGGACAGCGGATGGGCGAGAATTCGTCTTACGTCGCCTTCGTCCATGCCGTAGTACACCGCCCCAGCCGGTTGCAGACGACGTGCGGCGTCCAGCAGCGAGACGTCCCATTCGTGGGCAATATCGGCGAGGTCGCGACCGCCCATGCCCGGGTGGGGTGTCGACCAGGTGATGGTGATGCGATGGGCGTCGGTCACTTGCTTGAGATCCAGGGTCGAGGAACTCGCCGCGTAGGGATAGCAGTCGCAGCCGACCGGATGGGTTTTGGCCGCATTTTCTAGCGCCGCCAGCACCTGCGGACTGCGTCCCCAGTTACCAGCGCCCGCGCACTTGAGGTGGGAAATAATCACTGGGCTCTGGGCGTGACGGCCAATCTGGAACGCCTCGTCCATGGCCTCGAGCACCGGTTCGAATTCACTGCGCAGGTGGGTGGTGTAGATCGCGCCGAAGGCCTGCAATTCTTCGCTCAGTTGCATGACTTCATCGGTGGACGCCGAAAACGCATTGGCATAGGCCAGGCCGGTGGACAGGCCGAGCGCACCGGCCTCCAGGCTTTCGCGCAGTTGCCCACGCATGGCCGCGATTTCTCCCACGCTGGCGGTGCGTAACAAATCCTCCATGTGGTTGCTGCGCAGGGCGGTGTGGCCCACCAATGCGGCGACGTTGACGGCGGGCGTAGCGGCCTCCACCGCCGTCCGATAATCGGCGAAGCGTGGGTAGGCGAACGCCTGGGCGGTGCCGAGCAGGTTCATCGGATCCGGCGGATCGCCCCGCAGGCTGACCGGTGCAGCGCTGATGCCGCAATTGCCGACGATCACCGTGGTCACCCCTTGGCTAAGCTTGGGCAGCATCTGCGGTTGGCGGATGATCACAGTGTCGTCGTGAGTGTGCACATCGATGAAGCCCGGCGCCAGCACACGGCCAGCGGCGTCGATTTCTTCAATCGCCCGGGCATCGTCCAGGTTGCCGATGCGCTCGATGCGCCCGGCGCGAATCCCTACGTCGGCGTTGTAGCCCGGGGTATCGCGGCCATCAATGACCAGCGCGTTGCGAATAAGGGTGTCGTACTGCATGTCAGTCTCCCAACGGCAAGTGATCATCGCCGCCGCGGTAATCGTCCAGGGCGAGCTTGACCCGCCGCAGGCGCTCTTGATTGTCTTCAGGGTGAGCCAACGCCAGCTCGGTGGCGAGCACGTCGATGGCCAGCAGCATGCCGTAGCGCGCCGCCGTGGGTTTGTAGATGAACGAGGTCTCGGCGCCTTGCAGGGGCAGTACCACATCGGCCAGTCGGGCGAGGGGCGAGTCGGCTCGGGTGATGGCCAGGATCGGCGCGCCGTAACTGCGGGCCAGCTCCACCGCACCGAGCAATTCCGGGGTGATACCGGTGAGCGAGCAGGCGATGACCAGGTGTTCTGCACTCAACGAAGTGGCGGTGATGCGCATCATCACCGGATCGCGGCAGGCGGCAATCGGGTATCCGAAACGCACTAGCCGTACCTGCAACTCTTCACCGCACAACGCCGACCAGCCACCGAGACCGAATGCATGAACCATCCGCGCCTTGCCGATCATCCGCACGGCATCGCTGAACCGTGATTCTTCGAACGCCGACAGATGCTGACGCAGGGTCGCCTCGATGTCGCCGACGATCTGTCCATAAAACGCCGACTGCTCAGGCGCTCCGGCCGGGTCGAGAAAGCGGCTGCCGACACCGCTGGCCTGGGCCAGTTGCAAGCGCAGGTCGCGAAGATCGCGGCAACCGACGGTGCGGGCGAAGCGCGACAGTGTGGCGCTGCTGACTTCGGCGCGCAGGGCCAGTTCATCCAGGCTGGCGGAAGCGGCAAATCCTACGTCGTCGAGCATCAGCCGGGCGATTCTGCCTTCGCCGGCGCTGAAGGAATCCTGGCGGGAGCGGATCTGGTAAAGGATGTCCATGGCGCCTCCTGTGGAGTTACGGTGCGCTCAGAGCAAGCGCGAAAGACCGAGGGTCAGGCCGAACGCGACCACGGAAATCAGCGTTTCGAGCACGGTCCAGGTCTTGAAGGTTTGGGCAACGGTCATATTGAAGTATTCCTTGATCAGCCAGAAGCCGCCGTCGTTGACGTGGGAAAAGATAACCGACCCCGCTCCGGTGGCCAGCACCAGCAATTCGGGATGGGGATAACCCAGGCCGATCGCCACGGGCGCGACGATGCCTGAGGCCGTGGTCATCGCCACAGTGGCCGAGCCAGTGGCGACGCGCATCAGGGCAGCGAACAACCAGCCCATGACCAATGGCGACAACTGGAATTCCTGGGCCAGGCCGACAATCTGCTGGGTGACCCCGGCGTCCACCAGGATCCGGTTCAAACCACCGCCAGCACCCACCAATAAGGTGATGCTGGCCGTCGGTGCCAGGCATTCGTTGGTGAACTTGAGGATCGACTCGCGGTTGAAACCCTGGGCCAGGCCGAGGGTCCAGAAGCTCAGGACGGTCGCCAGCAACAAGGCGATCACCGAGTTGCCGATGAACAGCAAAAACTGGTTGAAACCGCTTCCCGGCGTGGAGATCAGGTTGGCCCAGCCGCCGATCAGCATCAGGATCACTGGCAGCAGGACAGTCCCCAGGGTCACGCCGAAACCCGGCAGGTTCGCGCGGGGCTCGCGGTCGAGAAATTGCCGCTCCAACGGGTTTTCAGCCGGCAGCTGGATGCGTGGCACGATGAATTTGGCGTACAGGGGACCGGCGATGATCGCGGTGGGGATGCCAATCAGGATCGCGTACAACAACGTCTGCCCCACCGAGGCCTGGAACGCCTGCACCGCCAGCATCGCCGCCGGGTGCGGAGGGACAAGTGCGTGGACCACCGAAAGCCCGGCGACCATCGGCAACCCCACCATCAGGATCGACAAGCCCACGCGCCGTGCGATGGTGAACGCGATGGGCACCAGCAACACGAACCCGACCTCGAAGAACAACGGCAGCCCGACCAGGAAGGCAATGCACACCATCGCCCAGTGGGCGTTGCGCTCGCCGAAGCGTTCAATCAGCGTCTGCGCCATCCGCTCGGCCCCGCCGGACTCGGCCATCATCTTGCCGAGCATCGTGCCCAGTGCCACCACCAGCGCGATGTGCCCCAGCGTCTTGCCGACACCCGCCTCGTACGCCCCCACCACACCCGAGGGCGGCATCCCGGCCAGCAGTGCCAGGCCAATGGACACCAGGGTAATCACAATGAACGGATTGAGCCGATAACGGGCGATCAGCACGATCAGCGCAATGATCGCGATGGCCGCGTAGACCAATAGCCAATAACCGAAAGCAGGGGCCATGCGTTACTCCTCGAATGGGGTCACGTCGATGTGTTGTGAAACTCATAAATCATTTCGACGGAGAATCTTCAAACCCACTGAAAGTAATTTTCGTACACAGACAAGAAATGTCGCTGAGGGACATCGCGACACGGCACTGATGAAAATTCAGCGCAAGACTTTCATTGCCTTTGTGGCGAGGGAGCTTGCTCCCGCTGGGCTGCGCAGCAGCCCCAACTTCATCAACACAATGACCAACGGCTGGCCGCCCCGCCCTCAATTCCGTACCATCCGCAGCTGTTTTTGCATCACGCCCCGGTAGCCGATGCTCAACCGGGGCCCAGTCAGGTAAATCATGAAACCAGCACGTCTTCGCGCCGACGCCCTCGCCGGCCTCACCACGTCTTTCGCCTTGCTTCCCGAATGCATCGCCTTCGCCCTGGTAGCCCACCTCAATCCGCTGATGGGGCTCTACGGCGCGTTCATCATCTGCACGCTGACCGCCCTGTTCGGCGGACGGCCAGGCATGGTGTCGGGCGCGGCGGGTTCGATGGCGGTGGTGATCATCGCGCTGGTGGTGCAACACGGCGTGCAATACCTGTTGGCCACCGTGCTGTTGGGCGGGCTGATCATGATGGCCTTCGGGCTGTTGCGGCTGGGCAAACTGGTGCGCATGGTCCCGCACCCGGTGATGCTCGGCTTCGTCAACGGCCTGGCGATTGTCATTGCGCTGGCCCAACTGGAGCATTTCAAGCAGGGTGAAACCTGGCTCAGCGGCGATCCGCTGTATCTGATGGCCGGCCTGGTGGCGCTGACCATGGCCATTGTCTACCTGCTACCACGCCTGACCCGCAGCGTGCCGCCGGCCCTGGTGGCGATCCTCGGTGTCGGCCTGGCGGTCTACCTGCTCGGCCTGCCCACCCGAACGCTGGGCGACATGGCCCATATCGCCGGCAGCTTGCCTGCCTTCGCCTGGCCCGATCTTCCCTGGAACCTGGAGACCCTGCAGATCGTCGTGCCCTACGCGGTGATCATGGCGATGGTCGGTTTGCTGGAAACCCTGCTGACCCTGAACCTCACCGACGAAATCACCCAGAGCCGCGGTTATCCGGACCGTGAATGCGTGGCGCTGGGCGCCGCCAACATCGCCTCCGGGCTGTTCGGCGGCATGGGCGGCTGCGCCATGATCGGCCAGACGGTAATCAACCTCAGCTCGGGTGGACGCGGACGGCTATCGGGCGTGGTGGCCGGGGTGATGGTGTTGCTGTTCGTGTTGTTCCTGTCGCCGTTGATCGAGCGCATCCCGCTGGCTGCGCTGGTGGGCGTGATGTTCGTAGTTGCGCAGCAGACCTTCGCCTGGGCCTCGCTGCGGGTGATCAACAAGGTGCCGAAGAATGATGTGTTGGTGATCATCGCGGTGACCGTCATCACGGTATTCACCGACCTGGCCGTGGCTGTGCTCTGCGGGATCATCATCGCGGCGCTCAACTTCGCCTGGCAACAGGCGCGGGAGCTGTACGCCGACACGCATCAGGAAGCCGACGGCAGCAAACTCTATCGCTTGCACGGCACGCTGTTCTTCGCCTCGACGACACCGTTTCTCAACCAGTTCGACCCGGCCAACGACCCGGCCCTGGTGACCCTCGATTGCCGCCACTTGCGCTTCGTCGACTACTCGGCCGTCGCCGCACTCAAGACCTTGCGCGAGCGCTACAGCAAAGCCGGCAAGCACTTGCGTGTGTTCCACCTGTCCGAGCGTTGCAAGCAAATGCTCAAGCGCGCGGGCGTGCAGCACGACTGAAGCAACACGCAACAAAAACCTGTGGGAGCGAGCCTGCTTGCTCCCACAAGGGGGCTTATTCTGCTGGCACTACCGGCGTCACTCACACCATCTCATCAAGAACCCACTCCACCACCGACGTTCGCTTCGGCGTCCAACCCAGCAGCTCATGGGCGTTCTTGCCCCGCACCCGGCTGTTGGAACCCAGGCCATAGTTGGCCATTTCGTAGCCCCACTCGGCTTCGGCATCGGCCAACGGCCAGTCCTGCGGTTCGCCCAGGTTCAGCGCTCGGGCCATGGCGGTGGTCATGTCGATGAACGAAGCTTCGCCGCTTTCGACGAAGTAGAACGTGCCTGGCTGGTTGCGGGTCAGGGCCAGTTTGTACAACTCGACCACGTCTTCGATGTGCACGTTGGACCAGATGTTCTGCCCAGGCCCGACATGCCGCACCACCCCGCTTTTACGGGCCTGCTTGAGCAGCCGTGGCAACTGCACGCTGTCACGCTTGACCCCCAGGCTGTGGCCGTAGATCAAGGTGTTGCAGATCACCGCCGAGTTCACGCCGTGTTTCGCCGCGTCCAGGACCAGATTATCGATAGCGACACGGGCGGCCTTGTCGGCGGTGGGGGGCGGCAGGTTGTCTTCGTAGAAGATGGCCTCGCTGGAACGACCGCCCGAAGCATCGCCGACGATGCTCGAACCGCTGGTGTGCAGCAACACTTTGTTCGACCCCTTGAGTCCTTCGATCAAGGCCTCTACCGCACCGCGATGATCGCTGCTGGCGGCATTGATCACCGCGTCGGCGGCACGTGCCTGTTCGCTGAGCAGCGCGCTGTCTTCGAGGGTGCCGATGACCGGCTTGATACCCAGTGCAGTCAGCTCGCTCGCCTGTTCGGCGCTGCGCACCAGACCGGTGACGTGATGCCCGGCGCGGGCCAGGCCGGTGGCGATGGAGCCGCCGATGAAACCGGCAGCGCCAGTGACGAATACGTTCATGAAAGAACTCCTTGGCAGATCAGTGATGGGACGAGTATCGGGGACCGATCCTTGGCGAAACAGTCCACATTGCCCAAATCACTCTTGCCTTGAAGTCACGAATCAGCCCTTGAATTCCCGCGAGGCGTAGTCGGCGAGCTTGCCCTGGATGAAGTCCAGGAAGCACTGGATCCGCAAGGCCAGTTGCGAGTTGCGGTAGTACACGGCATTGATCGGCTGGCGATACCCGCTGTTGGCATCGGCCAGCAGCACCTTCAGCCGACCGGCCTGGATGTCTTCGCGGGTCATGAAGTCTGACAGGCAGGCGATGCCCTGCCCTTGCAGCGCCAGGTGCCGCACAGTCTCGCCGCTGGACGCGCTGATGGCTGGCTGGATCGGCCAACGATCACCGTGTACGTGACGCAGCGGCCACTGGTTGAGGCCCTCGTTCTGGGCAAACCCCAGCAGCGCGTGACCGGCCAGCTCGGCGACGCTTGACGGCGTGCCGTGCTGCTTCAGATAAGCGGGGCTGGCCAGGATGTGCAACGGGCTACAGCCCAGGGCGCGGGCATGAAGGGTCGAGTCCGTGAGGGTGCCTATGCGGATGGCGATGTCGGTGCTTTGCTCCAGCAAATCGATGATCAGGTCGTTGCTGTTGAGTTCTAGCTGGATGTCCGGGTAGAGCCGGCGGAATTCTTCGATGTGCGGGACGATGGCGTGCAGCATGAACGGCGACGCAGCGTTGATCCGTAAGCGCCCTGCAGGATTTTTCTGACGGGACGACAAACGCTCCTCCAACTGATCCATCTGATCGAGGATGCCCTTGGCCTGTTCGAAGAAGTACTTGCCCTCCTCGGTCAGGTCCATGCGTCGGGTGGTGCGGTTGATCAGCGTGGTGTCGAGCTTTGCCTCCAGCCGCGACAACGTGCGGCTGACCGCCGACGGCGTCTGCCCGACCTGCTCGGCGGCGGCAGAGATCGATCCGCATTCGATCACGCAGACGAAAATCTGCAATTCGTCGGATCTGGCTTTCACGGGTGTCCTCTCATGGGATGCAACTCAATGTGACAGGCTTTTGTGGCGAGGGAGCTTGCTCCCGCTCGGCTGCGCAGCGGCCGCCTTCTTGAAGAGGCGCTCCGCACCTCAGCGGGAGCAAGCTCCCTCGCCACATAAGATGCCTTGCCACAGATGCATCATCGTCTTCAGGTAGGTCCCGATACTAGCCGGATTACCGCGAAAGGCCGAACACCTCGCGCAAATGCTGCTCATACCGCGCGACATCGGCCTCGACGTTCGGACGTTTCATCACGTCCACGCACAGGAAGGTCGGCAGGCCGGTCATGCCCAGGAACTGGTTGGCTTTGTGGAATGGAAAGTACACCGCGTCCACGCCCGTGGCTTCGAAGAAATCAGTCGGATCGTCGAAGGCTTGCTGCGGGGCATTCCAGGTCAAGGACAACATGTATTGCTTGCCTTGCAACAGGCCACCGCTGCCGTATTTCTGCGACGCATCGGAACGGGTCCGGCCGTCGCTGGCGTAGAGGCTGCCGTGGCCTTCTGTGAAGACTTCGTCGATGTATTTCTTGACGGTCCACGGCGCGCCCATCCACCAACCCGGCATCTGGTAAACGATCACGTCGGCCCAAAGGAACTTGGCGACTTCCTCCTCGATGTCGTAGCCGCCGTCGATGAAGGTGGTTTTCACATCAAGACCGCCACGGTCCAACACACTGACCGCCGTGTCGTGGAGGGTGGCGTTGTAGCGACCGTCGGAATGAGCGAATTGTTTGCCGCCGTTGAGCAACAGGACTTTTTTCATGGAGAGCCTCATCGGGTTCCACGGCACGGGCCACTGCATGGCCGCCGGATGGAACGGTTGAAAACGATGGCGGCAGCGTACCGATGAGCCTCGCGCGGAATAAGCACCGGCACGGCAAAACTGATTTGACCAAAACGCACGAATCAACAGCCGATTATTGCCATAGGATTCAGCCGACTTTCATTTCAGGAGGCACCTGATGAGCGAATTGCACGGTTTCATCCTTCACGCCAAGACCCGTCCGGAAAAAGCCGAGGCCTTCGAAGCGCTGTTTCGCGCCTATGTCGAGCCAAGCCGCGCCGAGCCCGGCTGCATCGGATATCACATGTTGCGGGACCAGCAAGACCCGACGCTGTTTATCTTCTATGAGATCTGGGCCTCCCAGGCGCACCTGGATGTGCACTCGAACCTGCCACACATGAAGCAGTTCTTCGAGCAGCGCATGGATTACCTGGAGCGCGACTTCGAAATCCGCCGCATCGACATGCTGAGTACGTCCTCGGCTAGCCGTTGATCATCAAGTGGCCGCCGAGCGCGCCGAGGCCAATGAAAAATACCCGTTTGAACAACACGGCGCTGATCCGCTGACGCAACCATTGCCCCAGCCACATCCCCAGCAGCGCCGGTGCCAACGCCAGCAACGAAGCGCTCAATTCGCCCCCGCCCAGTGCGCCGCGCCACACCAGGCCGGCGGCCAGGGCCAGGGTAGAAACGGTGAAAGACAGGCCCAGGGCTTGCACCAGTTCATCCTTGCTCAAGCCCAACGCTTGCAGATAGGGCACCGCCGGAATGACGAACACACCGGTGGCGGACGTGATGAGGCCGGTCAGCAACCCACAAAGCGGGGCGATCCACGGCTCGACATGGGCGCCGACCCGCAGCGTTGGCAGCAACAGCCCGCTCAGCGCATACAGCACCAGCGCCCCACCCAAGGCCCGCACCACCCAGGCCCCACCCGTCATACCGAGCCACAGCGTACCAAGCCCGGTGCCGATGAAAATCGTCAACAGTAGCGGCCACAGGCGGCGGAGCAGGGCTTGCAGATGACCACCAAATGCCAATTGCCAGAAATTGGTCAGGGTCGCCGGGATGATGAGCAGCGCCGCAGCCTGCGTCGGAGCCATAGCCAGCCCAAGCAAGCCCATGGCGATGGTCGGCAGGCCGAGGCCGATCACGCCCTTGATGGTGCCGGCCAGTAGGAAGGTGCCGATGACCAGCAGGGAAAGGGCCAGACCGAGATTTTGATAGAAAGCGATGAGTGTGTTCATAGGGGTATCGTGCGCCCCGGAACATGGCTTGGAAATCTGCCATATACTGAGGGTGCCTCTCTTTCCGCAAGAGGCTGTGAATTCGCTGATGCTCGCGATGACGATAAACCAGGCGCCACAGCACTTGAGACAGGATCCCCGCCCATGCACTTCGACCTCACCGACCTGCGTCTCTACCTGAACATCCTCGACACCGGCAACATCACCGCCGGTGCGGCTCGCAGCCATTTGTCCCTGGCCGCGGCCAGTGCGCGGGTCCGGGCCATGGAAGCGTCCCTGGGCATCGACCTGCTTGAGCGCGGACGGCGTGGGGTAACGCCCACTCCCGCAGGCAAAGCCCTGGCCGAGCACGCCCGAATCCTGCTGCAACAGGCCGAACGCCTGCAACAGGACCTGGCCGAATACGCCAAAGGCATCAAAGGCCGGGTGCGGCTGCTGTGCAACACCAGCGCCATGACCGAATACCTGCCCGAGCTGCTGGCCGATTTTCTCCAGGCCCATCCCAACCTCGACATTGACCTGCAGGAATTGCCCAGCTCACGGATCACCCATGCGCTGCGCCAAGGCGCGGCAGACCTCGGTATCGTTTCCGACGCAGTGGACACCGAGGGTCTTCAAACCTGGCCTTTTCGCGACGATCCGCTGGTATTGATCCTACCGACCGGACACCCTCTGGCTGACGGTCGCGCCGTACGTTTCAGCGAAACCCTCAGCCACGATTATGTCGGCCTGAACGCCTCCAGTGCCCTGGCGATTCACCTGGAAGAGCAGGCCCTGCACATCGGCTCACGTATGCAAGTCCGCATTCGCGCCGATGGTTTCGACGGGCTGATTCGTATGGTGGCCCATGGTGCAGGCATTGCCATCGTGCCGAAGGCTGCCATCGACCGGCGCCCACCCGAGCCATCGTATCAATGCATCCCGCTGCAAGAAGCCTGGGCGCACCGGGCGTTGCTGCTGTGCGCCCGCAACTTCGACGGTTTGCCGGCCTACGCCACGGCCCTGGCTCGGCATCTGGCCGATTGATGCGCGCTTCTGGATAGCCCGATGTCGACCACAGACATCTACCCGCTCATGCCGCACGTTAGGGTGCCTGTTCTCTTCCGCCCCTTTCGGAGCTCACATGACCGCACCCATCACCGTCCTGCGCGACACCCATCCGCTGCCCGTACTCGATGCCTGCAAATGGGAAAAACTCGAAGGCGACCCGCACACCGTCAACCTCAACGCCTACACCAGCGAAGACGGCAGCAAGATCATGGGCACCTGGATCTGCACACCCGGCAAATGGTATGTGGAATACGTGAAGTGGGAGTACTGCCATTTCCAGGAAGGCTACTGCATCATCACCCCAGAGGGCATGGAGCCGATCCATCTGCGCGCTGGTGACATCTTCGTCATCGAGCCGGGCATGAAAGGCACGTGGGAAGTGGTCGAGACCGTGCGCAAATATTTCGTCTTTGCCTGAAACAAAAAACCGAGAGACCACCTGTGGCGAGGGAGCTTGCTCCCGCTCGGCTGCGCAGCAGCCGCGTTTCAAGAGGTGCTGCGCACCTCAGCGGGAGCAAGCTCCCTCGCCACAAAAGCTTTGAAACCAGCCCCTACTGCGGCTTGCGATAGCTATTAACAATCGCCGAAAAATCCTTGCCGCCCTCGCCCCGCTGGCTCATCGCCTGATACAACTGCTGCGCCACCGCCCCCAGCACCACCGGCTGATGGACCTGCCGCGCCGCTTCGGTCGCCAGGCCAAGGTCCTTGAGCATCAGGTCGGCGCCAAAGCCACCCGTATAGCCACGGGACGCCGGTGCCGTGTCGATCACGCCCGGCCACGGATTGTAAGTGTCCGAACTCCAGCAACGCCCCGTTGAACTGTTGATGATGCCGGCCAACACCTGGGTGTCGATCCCCAAGGCATCGCCCAGCGCCATGGCTTCGCTGACGCCCACCATGGAAATCCCCAGCAGCAGGTTGTTGCAGATCTTGGCAATCTGCCCGGTGCCGACTTCGCCACAGTGCACGATGTTACGGCCCATTTGCGCCAGCACCGGTTGCAAGGTGGCGAACAACTCGGCCGAGGCACCGACCATGAAAGTCAACGTACCCGCCGCCGCACCACCGGTACCACCCGAGACCGGCGCATCGGCCATCGCCACCCCTTGTTTCGCCGCGGCAGCCGCCACGTCGCGGGCGGTTTGTGGATCGATGGTGCTGCAATCCACCGCTGGCGTGCCGGCAGCGATACCAGCCAGCACGCCGTCTTCACCCAGCCAGACACTGCGCACATGGGCGGCGGCCGGCAGCATGGTGATCACCAGAGCAGCGCCCTGGGCCGCGTCGCGAGGCGAGGCACTGATCGTGCCGCCCAATGCCGCCAGTTCAGCCAGCACCGTCTGGTTCAGGTCGAACAGGTTCAGCGAATGGCCAGCCTTGAGCAGGTTGCGCGCCATGGGGGCGCCCATGTTGCCCAGGCCGATAAATGCGATGTTCATGTCCGGCTCCTTAACGCAAATTGATGGTGGTGTTCACACCGTCATTGACGCTGTCATCATCGAACCAGCGCGCGGTCACGGTCTTGGTCTGAGTGTAGAACTGCACCACTTGTTTGCCGTACGGGCCGAGGTCGCCGAGTTTCGAACCACGGGAACCGGTGAAGCTGAAGAACGGCACCGGCACCGGGATCGGGATGTTGATGCCCACCTGGCCGACGTCGATTTCGCTCTGGAATTTGCGTGCCGCCGAGCCGCTCTGGGTGAACAGGCCGGTGCCATTGCCGAATGGGTTGGCGTTGACCAGGGCAATCGCCTGATCCAGGGTGTCGACTTCCAGCACCACCAGCACCGGGCCGAAGATTTCCTCGGTGTAGATGCGCATCTCGGTGGTCACGCCGGAAAACAGGGTCGGGCCGACAAAATTGCCCTGCTCGAAACCCGGCACGCTGATCCCACGCCCATCGAGCTCCAGCTTCGCCCCTTGCTGCACGCCACTCTCGATCAATTCGAGGATCCGTGCCTTGGCGCGCTTGGAAATCACCGGGCCGACGTCAGTGCCCGGCTCGCTGCCGGCATTGACCTTGAGTTTCTGTGCCAGGGCCTTGAGCTCTGGCAACCACTGCTTGGCCGCGCCCACCAGCACCACCACGGAAGTGGCCATGCAACGCTGGCCCGCCGCGCCGAAACCGGCGCCGACCAAGGCGTTGAGGGCCTGCTCACGATTGGCATCGGGCAATACCACCGCGTGGTTCTTGGCGCCCATCATCGACTGCACGCGCTTGCCGTGGCGACCCGCCAGGTCATACACGTGGGTGCCGACCGCCGTCGAACCGACGAAGGAAACCGCCTTGATGTCCTTGTGGGTGCAGAGCGCATCCACCACATCCTTGCCGCCGTGCACCACGTTGAGCACACCCGCCGGGACGCCGGCCTCGATGGCCAGTTCCACCAACAGCATGGTCGACAGCGGATCCTGTTCCGATGGCTTGAGCACAAAGGTGTTGCCGCAGGCGATGGCCATCGGGAACATCCACAGCGGAATCATCGCCGGGAAGTTGAACGGTGTAATACCCGCACACACCCCGATCGGCTGGCGCAGCGTGTAGGTGTCCACGCCTCCGGCGACGTTCTCGGCGAACTCGCCCATCTGCAGGGTGCCGATGGAACAGGCGTGCTCGACCACTTCCAGGCCGCGGAAAATATCACCCTCGGCGTCAGCGATGGTCTTGCCCTGTTCGGCGCTGAGCACCGCGGCGATGCGCTTTGAATGCTCGCGGATCAACGCCTGGAGCTTGAGCATGATGCGCATCCGCGCGCCGATGGGGGTCAGTTTCCAGGTCTGGAAAGCACGCTGGGCAGCGGCGATGGCAGCATCGACTTCCGAGGCCGTGGCGAACGGAACCTTTGCCAACACTTGCTGGGTGGCTGGGTTGACGATGTCGTGCCATTCGCTGGATTGGGATTCGACCCACTCGCCATCGATCAGCAGTCTGACGGTTTGCAGGGTGGTGTCGCTGGGCGTAAGGGAAACGTTCATGCTGGCCTCCGGGATTGTTCTTATAGAGAGCGCTGCTTCAGCAAAGACCAAGGTGCATGAGCACGCATGGTGATGAGACTGTTTTTGGAGTATAGATGTGCAAACTTCTAATAAGAACGCACATAAAAACCGGTCCATCATGCAAAAAAACATCACCTCCCTGGGGTCGCTGAATTGGGACGACCTCAAGTTCTTCCTCGAAGTGGCCCGCACCCGCAAGGCCAGCACGGCCGCCAAGCGCCTGGCCGTCGACTACACCACGGTGTCGCGACGCATCAGCTCGCTGGAAGCCTCGTTGGGCACGCTGCTGTTCGAGAAATCCCGGACCAACGGTTTTGTCCTGACGGCCGAAGGCCAGCGCCTGCTGGGTTACGCCGAATCGATCGAAAGCACCCTGCACATGGCCTGCGAACAGGTCTCAGGCTCTGGCGTCGCACTGTCCGGCCACGTGCGCATGGGCTGCACCGAAGGCTTCGGCAGCTTCTTCATCACCCCGCAACTGAGCCACTTCGTCGACGCCTACCCGGCCATTTCGGTAGACATCCTCCCGCTGCCACACTTCATCAGTCTCTCCAAGCGCGAAGCCGACATCGTCATCGCCCTCGAACGCCCCGAACACGGCCCTTATGTATGCTGCAAACTGTGCGACTACCGACTGCAGCTCTACGCCACCCAGTCCTACCTGGACAACCACCCACCCATCCAGCGCCCGGCAGACCTGGGCAAGCACTCGTTCATCAGCTACGTGGATGACCTGGCGTTCAGCTCCGAATTGCTCTACCTGGCCAACGTCCTGCCCGGCGCCAACGCCCACCTGCGCAGCACCAGCGTGATTGCGCAATTCGTGGCAGCGCAGCAAGGCCGCTCACTGGCAATCCTGCCCTGCTTCCTCGCCGCCCAGGACCCACGGCTATTGCCGGTGCTGCCGGAGGACATCACCGTCACCCGGCAATTCTGGATGTACTGCCGGGAGGACTTGAGGAAGCTGAAGAGGATTACGTTGTTGTGGGATTACATTCGCGAGGTGACTGAATTGAATCAGCCACTGCTGATGGGCGACAGCCGGGAGATGGTGTTCGCCGACTAGTCGGCGATGACCACGATGGCGACACGGCGGTTTTCGGTGCGGCCGCTGGCGGTGTCGTTGGAGGCGACCGGTTTGCTGCTGCCCAGGCCGCGCAGTTGGACGTTCTCTTCGCGCATGCCAACGCTTGTCAGCACCTTGCCCACGCTGGCGGCCCGGCGCATCGACAGTTGTTCGTTGTAGGCCTGGGAACCCGATGCGTCGGTATGACCATCGACACGTACCCGCTCGATGCCCGCCTCCAGCAACGCCTTGCCGATGCGCTCGACGATTTCGGTACTGGCCGGGTTGAGGTTTTCCACATCGCTGCCGAACAACACCTTACCCGACAAACCAAAGGCCCAGCCATCTTCGGTCAATTCGAAGCCTTGGTGCTTGAGTACGGCAATTTGCGCCGGGGTCAGACCTTTCGGCGGAGCCGTCTGGCAACCGCTCAGCGCCATGACGAGCAAGAAAAGCGCCGCGAACCAGCGCAGGGAAAATTGAGGATATGAACGCACGAGTCAGCTCCTGGTTTGAAGATCAGCGACGGAGTGATCCGACCCCGCCGTATGTTGACCGCCTCGGGCAAGGCGTTTGGCTTGGTACATCGCCGCATCGGCGGCGTGGAGTAGGGTGCCCGGTGTGGCACCATCATCGGGGTAAACGGCAATGCCGATACTGAGGGACGTCAGCACGGAAGCATTGCCGGGCAACTGAATCGGCATTTCCATGCTGGCGATGATTTTTTCAGCGATCCGTTCGGCGTCCTCGGCCTTGTGCAGGGGTGCCAGCAGCACGGCGAATTCATCACCTCCCAGGCGCGCGACCAAGTCGTCTTCACGCAACTGTGCCCGGACCCGGGTCGCCACGGCCGTCAGCACCGCGTCACCGGCAGCGTGGCCGAAATTGTCGTTGATGCCCTTGAATCGATCGCTGTCCAGGTACAACACGGCCACTTGCTCGTTGAGCTTGCTGGCGTTGCGCAAGGCGCGGATCAGTCGGCCCTCGAAAAACGCCCGGTTCGGCAAGCCGGTCAAGCTGTCGTGGCTGGCCTGGTGTGCCAGAGTTTCGTTTTCGCTTTGCAGGTGAGTCTGCCAGGACTCCAGTTCGTCGAGCAGTGCATTGAAGTCATTGGCCAGATTATCCAGTTCGGCGATGGCGGCCGGCGGCACGCGCCGATCCAGGGCCCGCTCGCTGCGTGCCGCGTGGGCCACTTCGGCCAGGCTGCGCAATGGTCCGGTGATCGCCCGCAACTGACGTCGCGCCAGATAAAGCGCCACCCAGGCACTCACCGCCGTGCACAAAATGATCCCCGCCAGACCGCTGAGCAAAAAGCGCAACAAGCTGCCGCCATGCCCTGCCAATAGAATGCTGCCGATGTTCCGCCCTTGGTGAACGATCGGCAGACTGATGGGCTTTTCCAAAAACGCCTTGGCAATGTGCACTTCCAGCCCCGACAACAGGCCGGTTTCCGGTCGCTGCCAGCGCGCCAACAGGCGGCCATGTTTATTGAACACCTGAGCATCGGCGACTTCCTCGGTGGAAGCGATCAAGGCCAGTGCTTCGGTGGCCGCAGCCGAGTCATCGAACACCACGGCGGCTTCCACGGTGTAGTTGATCGAACGGGCGATCAGATGCAGGTTGTGATCGGCGTAGACCCGCAAGGCAAGCACACCCAGCAACGTCAGGGAAACGCTGGCCATGGTGATCGCCACCAACGCGACAATCAGGTGGCCGCGCCCGATGACCGAGCCCAGGGTGGGACGGATCCGCGATTTGGTCAGGCTCATGGTACTGCCGGCCTGCGACGGGAAAGCTGCAGAACGCTCGGATGGATACGCACGCCACTGCGCGCGACCGAGTCGAGGTTGACCTCGAACGATACCTGCTCATCACCGACCCGCAGACAGAACAGGCTCCCCACGGTGCACTGGTCGCCGCCTTCGCTGATGCTCAACACGGGCTTGCCGATCAGGGAATCAAACAGGCGGGTGCGCTCGTCGCTGGTCAGCCTGCCGATGTAGACGGCGTTGCAATCCGTAGCGATGTTGGGGTGATCGGCCAGCAATCGCTGTACGGTCACCGGTCGACCGGTGGCCTGGGTGGTGCCTTTGACCAGATCGTCGGTGTATTGAGTCGGGCCGACGATGCACAGTTGCAACTGCGCAGGCTCCACTGGCCAGCGTGCGTAGCTGAGAATGCCCAAGACGACTTGGGTGACCGATTCGGCCCGCTGTTCAGCCCGGCTCGTGGAGGGCGGGACTTCGGCAAGTACCATAGGCGACAGCAACCACAGAAGACCGGCAAGCAGATAATGCCTCCAGTCCTTGCTGCGCACCGCCTCCCGAACCGCCACTTTCATGGAAAATCTCTTAGCCATACGATAAGTGTCGGAACGATAGCACAGTGCCAAAAAGCCAGCGAGCCGGCGCCCTACGGACATATCTGACAGAAAACAGTCAAAATCGTGACTCCGGCATCGAATCACGAAATCTGATCATTCAGTCATCACCCTCCAACTCCAACATGAGCCCGCTCAAACGCTTGACCTTGCGCCGCACCGCCTCCTCGAACACCCCCGCTCGTGGCTCAATCAGGCTGAACCATTGCTTGCCCCGGGTAATGGCGGTGTACACCAACTCCTTGGTCAATACCGGGTTCAGCGCATCCGGGAGGATCAACGCGGTATGGGTGAATTCCGAGCCCTGGGATTTATGCACCGTCATGGCATACACGGTTTCCACATCATTCAGGCGGCTGGGCAGGACGAAACGCACACCGCCCCGGCCGTCGTTGCGCGGGAAAGCAACCCGCAGAACCTGTTTGCCGGCATCGGGGCCATCACGCTCGGGCAGCTTGAGGGCGATACCGATATCGCCGTTCATCAGCCCCAGCCCATAGTCGTTGCGGGTCATCAGCACCGGGCGCCCTTCGTACCACTGGTGATCGCTATCGATAAGGCGGGCCTTGAGCAAGGCGGCGGTGATTCGCAAGTTCAGTCCTTCGACACCCCACGGACCTTTGCGCACCGCGCAAAGCAATTGGAATTCGTCGAAGGCCGCCAGGACTTCCCGGGCCCAATCGGCCCAGCAACGGTCTTCCAGCGGGCGAGAAATGCTCGGGCGTCGCTGCCTTAGCAGGCTCAGGTAATGTCGATAACCCTGGGGGCCATCTGGCTTGCCGTCGAGTAACAGCTTTTCCAATTTTGTATCGTGTTCACTCGCCAATTTCAGGGACGACAGATCGGCATGCTGCCCTTGCTCCAGCAACTGACGGGCTTTTTCAGGCTGCTGCTGGTTGACCCAGCGAGCCAGTTGACCGATCCCGCTGCCTTCGCCGAAGCGCCGGGAATGCCGAAGCATGACCACTTGCTGTGCCAGCGGATGAGTGCCGTCGAGGTCCTGTTGCAGGTCACTGGCCGCCAGGCTTTCACCACTGACCGATTCAAGCCAGGCTCGGGTCCGGGGGCTGTACCACCCCTCCTCGGCGTCTCGACACAAATCCCCCAGCACCGCACCGGCTTCTACAGAGGCCAACTGGTCCTTGTCCCCCAACAACACCAACCGTGCATGGACCGGCAGTGCATCCAGCAGATTGGCCATCATCTCCAGGTCAATCATCGACGCTTCATCGACCACCAGCACATCCAGTGGCAAGCGATTGCCTGCATGGTGGCGAAAATGCCGGGTGCCGGGGCGGCTGCCCAACAAACGATGGACTGTCGTGACGTCGCAGGGAATCCGTTCGCGCACAGCCTCGTCCACATCCAGGGTCCGGACCTGCTGGCTGATGGATTCGGTCAGGCGCGCCGCCGCCTTGCCAGTGGGCGCGGCCAGGCGAATCCGCAGCGGCTTCCCGGCCTCGACGGCCGGTGCCTGGAGCAGGGCCAGCAGGCGTACAACGGTCGTGGTCTTGCCGGTGCCCGGGCCGCCGGTCACGATGCTGAAGGCCCCGCGGGTCGCCAGCGCGCAGGCCAGTTTCTGCCAATCGATCGGGCCGCTGGGGTTGGCCGGCCCGAACAACCCGTCCAAACGCTCGCGCAGGTCGCCGGGCGCCGCTTCATGCTCGATAAGCCGTTGACGCAACGCTTCATCGATCCGCCGTTCGTAACCCCAGTAGCGGCGCAGATAAAGACGCTTGCCAGAGAGCACCAACGGACGTTGCTGCGCCTCTTCGCTCCCATCCACGGCCAGGGCCACCAGACGACTGGACGCCAGGGCCTTGCACCAATGGACGCCATCCAGCGTCGCCAATATTTGCGATGGCAACAGCATCGCGCCCGTCTGCAGGTCACCCTCGGGAGGCAGCGACAGCGCAAAATCCGGTTCCTTGAGGGTCTCGAACACATCCAGGCAAACATGCCCGTGCCCCAGTTGATGGCTGGTCAACGCAGCAGCGAGCAGGACCAAAGGATCATCGTCGGGCGCCAGCTCATGGAGGAACGCCACGAATGCCTTGTCCAGGGCGCGCAACCAGCCGCGCTCGACCCAGCGCGTCAGTAACAACAGCAGGTCCTGCGCACGGCTCAAGGGCGCCAACTCCACCAGGCTTTCGTCGTCGGAGGACTTGGGCAGCAGGTCGGCAAAAGAACGACTCATAGCAACTCTCCCTGTACCCACGCCGGTTCAGCCTTGGGTTCGCTCGCCCCCTGGAACAGGCGATCCAGTTGTTCGATCAATGCCCGTGGCGGCTTGGTGAAATACACACCCTGACTGGCTGAGCGGGTTCCGCGAAGGAACAGGTACAACGCGCCGCCGACATGCCGGTCGTAGTCGTAATCGGGGAGCCGTGCCTTGAGCTGGCGATGCAGGGCCAACAGGTACAGCACGTATTGCAGGTCGTAGCGATGGTCCAGGATCGACTGTTCCATGGCCGGTACGGTGTAGGCCATGTCATCGACACCCAGCCAGTTGGATTTGTAATCGGCCACGTAGTACCGACCGTCGTGCTCGAACGTCAAATCGATGAAGCCCTTGAACATGCCGTTAAGCAGCACCGGCTCCGCCGCGACGCGGGCCACACCGCCATGGGTGAACCGGCAAACCAGCTGGTCGAGCTTTTGCACATCGACCTTGTGGCTGGCGAACCAGAACTCCATCTCCACCTGGAATCGGCTCAAGTGTTCGAGCACCACTGGCGCCTGGTCGTTTCCGACGTGCATGGGCATCTTGATCAGGTGCCGCAGCCAATCGCTCAACGTGGTGATCCAGCCTTTCCAGCCTCGGCGATTGCAGCGTCGGGCAATGGCATCCTCGATATCCGCTGGTGCCGATGAAAAACCCTCCCCAGCGGCCCACTCCAGCAGGCCATGGAGGAAAGTGCCGGGGTTGGGGCCACGGGGAAAGCGGTGGATGTCGCCACCGACAGCAAGGGTCTCCCTGGGAGCGTCCGGGTCCAATCGTTCATCGTCGAACAGTTTCTGGGCCTGGGGACTCTCTGGCGCGGTATCGCTGCCTTCGCTCAGGCTTTCGCTGATGCGCAAGGCACTGTAGGACGCGATCCACCAGTTCTCGCTGGCTTTTCGCAAGGGCACCAAGGGTTCAAGCAACACGGCTTCGTTGCGCGGGGGCCGGTAGTGCTCGTCGGTGGCCTCGGGCATTGGCTGGTAGCTCACCGCGTCACTGCCTTGTTGCAGGTCTTCCAGCCAACGCCTCAATTCCACCGACTCGGCCAGCGGTGCACCACCGCCCAATAGATACCCCAGCGCGGACACATGGAGGATCGAACGATTGTTGCTGCCCCGCTTGAGATCCGCGACACCTAGCCAGCAGGCATGTTGTGCACGGGTCAGTGCCACGTAGAGAAGCCGCAGGTCCTCGGCCAGACGCTCGTCATCGGCCTTGGCGATCAATTCGGCAGTGGGCTTGAGGCTGATCTGCGCCTTGTTGGCCTCATCGTGGTAGTGCAACGGCAATCGACTGCCATCCACCGGTTTCGTCGAGCAGATGAAGGGCAAGAAGACCAACGGATATTCGAGGCCCTTGGACTTGTGGATCGTGACCACCTTGACCAGTTGCTCATCGCTTTCCAGTCGCAGGATCTGCTCTTCCCCCACTTGCCCGGACAAGGCCAGGTGCTCGGACAAATGCCGGATCAAGGCTTGTTCACCATCCAATTCACCGGCGGCCTGTTGCAACAGTTCGCAAAGGTGCAACAAGTTGGTCAGCACCCGCTCGCCATCGCTGCGCGCCATCAAGGCCTGGGGCAGTTCGAAATCATGCAGCAGGCGCCGCAACATCGGCAGAACGCCCTGGCTGCGCCAGACCGTACGATAACCGCGGAACTGCATGACCCGGGCTTCCCAGGCCAGCTCATCCTGATTGAGACGCTCCAGCTCCGTCAGCGACAGGTTCAACGTGATGCTGGCCAGGGCCGCCCGTAGCGGTCGCTCGGCATCCGGCTCGGCACAGGCCCTGAGCCAGATCAGCAAATCCCGCGCTTCCTGCGAGGCAAAGACCGAATCCTTGTCGGACAGATACACACTGCGCACGCCCCGCGCGGACAACGCGTCTCGCACCGCCTGCGCTTCTTTACCATCGCGCACCAGGATGGCGATATCTGCCGGGCGCACGCCTCGCAGCGCTTTTCCATCGACCGTGAAGCCGTCGCGTCCCGACTGGCCGCCGTTGAGCAACGCCGTGATCTCACTGGCGCAGGCGGCCGCCATGGATTGTCGATACACCGCACCGGAAAGTGGCTGGTCCGACGACAGGTGCCAGATGTTCAGCGCCGCGACCGCCTGCCCAACGACCTGCAAGGACTCCTTGCGCCCCTGGGACTCAACGGACAGGAACGGCACCGGGTTCTCGCCCGAAGGTTCGCGGAACAGAAAGGCGCCACGGCCCTTCGGGCGGGACTCGGCATTCTGGAAAATATGATTTACCGCACCCACCATGGCATGGCTGGAACGGAAATTCGTGCCCAGCGTGTGCAGCCTGCCAGCAGTGGCTTCGCGAGCGCGCAGGTAGGTATAGATGTCGGCACCGCGAAAAGCGTAGATCGCCTGCTTCGGATCGCCGATCAGGAAAAGTCCGGTCCCAGGGTCGTTGTCTTCGATACGGTAGATGCTTTCGAAGATGCGGTATTGAACCGGGTCGGTGTCCTGGAACTCATCGATCAGCGCCACCGGAAACTGTTCGCGGATCAGGCTCGCCAGACGCTCGCCGCCGTCGGCCTGCAGGGCCGCATCGAGACGCAGCAGCATGTCATCGAAGCCCATCTCGGCGCGGCGACGTTTCTCTGCCTCGAAGCGCGTCCCGACCCATTGCGCGGCATGCTGCAACACGGCGGCATCTGGCGTGGGCAACGCATCCAGGCTGGCCTTGAGACTGGCCATGGCGTCCAGCCCGGGATGGTTGGGCACTTCACCTTTCCAGGCTTCGGCCATGCCCTCGGGCGTCAACCGCGTGAATCCGGTGCCGATGTCCAACAGCTCAAGGCTTTCGTCATCGACCCAGGCAGTAATTTTCTGAAACCATGGCTCGAAGTAACGCGCCTGCATCTTGCGCCCGTCGACAGACTTGCTGGCAACGCCTTGCTGGCAGATCTCCAACAGTTCCACCGCCCATTGCCGCCACGGCGCCTTGAGATCGAGCAAGGCGGCACTGCGCTCCTGCAAGGCCGCGGCGATGAGTTCAGCAGGCTCAAGCCCGTCGCCGTCGCCATGCTCGCTGGAAAACAGACCTCGCACCCGCGGCAACAGCGCAGCAGGCCCTCCCCAATGGGTACGCACCCAGTTCAGCGCCTCGCCTTGCATCGAATAGCAGAACAACCGCCAATAATCGCGCAGAACCTCGCCCAGCAATTCGCTGTGGTCGGTTTCCAGGGTCTGGGTGAACAGGCTGCCGCTGTCGAAGGCATGCTCACGCAACATGCGCTGGGACCAACTGTGGATGGTCGAGACGGCCGCTTCGTCCATCCACTGCGCAGCAATGTCCAGCCCGTTCGCGCAGCCAGGCCATTGCTCAGCGTTGAACTCATCGCGCAACGCGGCGATCAGCGAATCCGGGGCGGGAATTTCGTCACGGAAGAAACGCGCCGCTTCGGCCAGACGGGTGCGAATTCGTTCACGCAACTCTTTGGTGGCAGCGTCCGTGAAGGTCACCACCAGGATTTGCGGTGGAAGCAACTCGCGGCCAAAGCCGGACGCCGGACCGCCATGCCCCAGCACCAGACGCAGGTACAGCGCCGAGATGGTGAAGGTCTTGCCGGTGCCGGCGCTGGCCTCGATCAGTTGGCTGCCACGTAGCGGAAAAGCCAGGGCCAATGGGGTCTGTCGACTCATGAACGGGCTTCCTCGCCGACCAATGAACGCCATGGGGCTTCGAGCAACGGCCGATAAAGCGCATCGCACCAATCGGGGAATGTTTCGTCAGCCATCAAGGCATCGAAATCAGGAAACTGTCGAGCCAATGCCGGACTTTCCCGCCGCTCGCCTTCAAACGTCTGCCCATCGCCCTCATAGGCTTTGCGAGCCGCCGCTTCGGCCTTGACCGGATCAGTCTGGCCGAGCCATGCGAAAGCCGTCTTCACCGCGATCGGTAGCGGCTGGCGCATACCGGTCTGCCAGGCCTGCAGCATGTCGCCCAGTAGCCTTTGTGCGACAGGCTCCTCAAAAGGCGCCAGCAGCAAGCTGTCATCACTGGCTACCAATGCCGTCGTCAACGACAGGCCATTAGCGCAGGCCACGAGATGGTTGACCCAAGGCCGTATCAGGCGATGCCACTTACGGGTCTTGGTGGAACCGATGCTGTTGGGTATGGCCGTGATGGCGAGGACCGCACCGTCGGAACGCTGATGCAAACCACTGAGCCACCCTTCGACATTCACTCCCAGCAATTGCAGGCTGACTGGCACAGCGCTGACCGACGGTGTCGGCCATAACGCCAGAAGCTGTTGGTATCGCTGGAGCAGATCCGGCAGGGGTTCGATCAATTCACGCTGCATGCATTCACCGAAACCGGCCATGGGTAACAGGCCGCTGTTCTGCAGTCTTTTGGCGTGAGCGGTGAGGGCAAGATCCGGCTGGTCCAGGCGTACCAGGGCGGCCTCGAGCAAGCTGTCACTCAAGCTGTAGCGTTGCAGCGCATCAAGCACGAAAGGTTCGTCATCGGCCAAAGGCGCTTCGATGGCCTCGAAGAACACTTTCAACCGCTGACTGAAGAAATGGCGGACAGGATTGCGCAGGAAGTCCTGCAACTGCCCAAGGCCCAAGGGCTCCTCCTGGACATAGGGTTCCAGCACCTGGTTCTTGTCGGTGTGATCGCAAACGCCATGGAGCATCCGCCATTCGCTGGCGTAACTGAACAGCTCGTCACCTTCATGGAAATAACGTGCACTGAACGGTTGCAACGGATGCTCCTGGGTCAGGGCATCGAGAAGAGGCTTGCTGTCATCTGCCAACCGCCAGCCACTGGCGAGATGATCGCGCAGTTGGCCGATCAACACCGATGCCGGGCGCTCGCTGTTGTCGCGAATACTGCGACCCACCCAACTGATATACAGCTTTTCCCGGGCAGAAAGCAGCGCTTCCAACAGCAGGTAACGGTCGTCCTCACGGCGGGAACGATCGCCCGGACGATAATCGCCCCCCATCAGGTCGAAGTCCAAAGGCGGCTGGGCTCTCGGGTAATCACCATCATTCATTCCCAGCAGGCACACCAGCTTGAAGGGAATCGCGCGCATCGGCATCAAGGTACAGAAGTTGACTGCGCCGGCCAGGAAACGCTGGGACAGTCGCCCCTGATCCAGTCCGGCCAACCACGCCTCTCGTACCACCGTCAGCGGCAATTCATCGTGCAGCCCCACCGACTCACAGGTTTCCAGCCAGGTTTCACGCAAGTCTTCGAGTTGGGCCAGCAAATAGTCGTCATGCTCGTTGCTTGCCTGGAAAAACAGCTGCATCAGATCTTGCAGGCGTGAACCCCATTGCTGCGGCGATGCCGGCCGGGTAAGTTCCTGATGGGCGACTTCCAGGGCATCCAGCAATGCAACCAAGGGACCGATCAACGCCGCGTCCAGGCCACCGATCTCGTCATAGGGCTCAATGCCCTCATACGCATTCGAACTGCCGACGGCATACCCCAGCAACATGCGACGCAAGCCGAAATGCCAGCTGTTCTGCTCAAGCTCGGCAGGCAGGCCCAACCCGGCACGGTGTTCGGCGCTCATCCCCCAGCGAATCCCGGCGCCTTCGATCCAGCGGTGCAGTGTCGGCAGGTCGGCCTCATCAATGCCAAACCGTTCGCGCAACGCCGGGACATCCAACAGATCGAGGATTTCGCTGACCGGAAAGCGACTGTCCGGCAGCTTGAGCAAATGCTCGACGGCGATCAGCAATGGATCACGTCCACGCTGGCCCTGGTCGGTCAGCGTGAAGGGAATGAACCGCGGGTCGCTCCTGTCGAGCTGGCCGAACACTGCGCGAATGTGTGGTGCATAACTGTCAATGTCCGGGACCATGACGATGATATCCCTTGGGCGCAAGGTCGGATCCGCACTGAAGTAGGCCAGCAATTGGTCGTGAAGAATTTCGACTTCACGCTGGGCGCCGTGGGCCACATGAAAACGGATCGAGCCGTCTCGCTCCGTATCGACGATAGGCCAGTGTTCCCGGGTTTCATTCAGGGGGCGCAGCTCCAGGATGTCATCCTGCAACTGACTGAGAAGGGTTGTAGGGGTTCCATCGGTGAACAGGTCAATTCGCCCATCACGAAACACCGAGCGATAGCTGTTGGGGTCATCGTAGCTGTCGAGCAGGTTGATATAGTCGCGCCCTTGCTTGCCCCAGGCAGCCAATAACGGATGGGCATGTTGATGCAGGGTTTGCGGATCGAGGACGACGGGCATGCCAGCCTTGCGTGCCTGGCGCTTGTATTGATGACGCAGCAAGTCCTTGTCGGCGACGATGTCCGCCCAATGATGGCGACACGGGTTATGCACGCAGAGCAGAACCTGGCTGAACCGGGAAAGACCGGCGAGCGCCTCCAGGACCTGGGCAGGCAACGAAGAAATACCAAACACGATGACCCGTGCGGGCAGGCCTTTCGGAGCGGCTTCCAGGCTATTGATACGTTCGATGTAGCGCTGATGAACGCCAGCACGGCTTTGCGCCATGCCTTGTTCCCCCACATCCAGCAACAAGGCTCGCCACAGTTCCGCTTGCCAGCAATTCGCCGGCGCGAGCGACTTGATTTCGCCTCGGACATTTCTGGTCTGGTGTCGACCTTCCGCCCAATCCTCAAGCCAGTCGGCCCGGTAGACCTGGTACTGGTCGAACAGATCGGCAAGACGCTCGGACAGTTGATAGCGCTTGCGCAAGTCGGTGTCGTGGGTAAGGAATCGTCGCAGAGGTTCGAAATGAGGCTGCTCGATCAACTGCGGCAGCAGGCGCATCAGGCGCCAGGTCAGCGGAGCCTTGTCCAATAGGGACTTGGCCGGAATTTCGTCGCGTCCAAGGACTGTTCGATAAAGTTGCCACATGAAACTGCCCGGCAGTTGCACATCAATGGCAGCCGCAATACCGCAGCCACCGGAATCATCGTTTTCCGGGTCTTCAGCCAGTGCGAGCTTGAGCCATTGGGCAATGCCGTTGCTCTGTACCAGGGCGATTTCATTTTCAAGGGGGGCCAGCGGATAGCGCCGCATCAAGCTGATCACGAGGCTGCGCAATTCATCAAGGCGATTCCCGTGAACCACCATGAAAGCTGGGCTGAGGGACGTTGCGTCCGGCATGAAAGGCATTCCTTGAAAATGCAAAAGCTAGGGGCAGAACCTTAGCACTGTCGGGGGGTTGTGACAGCCGGGAGCAGTCCGCGCTTGTCGTAAGAACTTTCTTGCGGGCAAAACAAAACCCCTACCTGCATCAGCAGATAGGGGTTTCGGAATTTAATCTTGACGATGACCTACTCTCACATGGGGAAACCCCACACTACCATCGGCGATGCATCGTTTCACTTCTGAGTTCGGGATGGGATCAGGTGGTTCCAATGCTCTATGGTCGTCAAGAAATTCGGTAGCCAGCGCGTGCCTTGCGGTCACGTTCCAGCGAATGGGTATGCGATAGTTTGTGTGTTGCTGTCGAGTCTCTCGAACTTTCGGTTCGTTTCGTCTTCACACACCGCAATCTGGTCTCTTTCGCCTTTGGCTTGGAGCATACAAATTGCTTGGGTGTTATATGGTCAAGCCTCACGGGC